>JBDTMB010000075.1:0-16176 GCA_039934485.1 Vicinamibacterales bacterium | reverse complement strand
GTGCCGATCGTGCTGGCGCCGATGATCTTCGTCATCGAGATCATCAGCCACATGTCGCGCGTGCTGTCGTTGACGCTCCGCCTGTTCGGCAACATCTTCGGTGAACACCTGGTGGTGCTCATCATCGCGACGATCGTCCCGTTCATCGCGCCGTTGCCGATTCAGTTCCTCGGCCTCATCGTCGGCCCGCTGCAGGCGTTCATCTTCCTGACGCTCGGAACGATCTACCTCGCCTCAGCGACAGCGGTAGACGAACACCACTAAAGGAACCTGCTACATTTTTACGTTTTACGTAAGCTTCAGCAAAAACCGAGCTTACGTAAAACGTAAAAATGTAGCAGGTCCCTTTTTACGGCTGCCTGCGCCCGTAGGCTCCGCCGGTGGCAACGCGGTCGAAGTAGCTGTACGCGGACGCCGCCACGTCGTGGATGGCCTTCAACCCGTCCGCATCATTCACCAGGTACGTCGTCATCACGGCCAGTGCGAAGGGTCGTCCCGCCAGCTCCACCACCGCCGCCTCGGCCCGCACCCCATCGAGCTCGCCGGTCTTGCTGGCGACGAGGACGGCGTCAGGCACGGCGTTGCGGATCTGGCCGGGAACCTGGTGGAGGAACTTCCTGGCCGCATCGCGGCTCTCGGGCTTCAGGCCTTCACCTTTCCACAGCAGTTCGGCGATTCGCGACAGTGCCGCTGGACTCGCGATGTTCTCGTCGCCGCGCTTCACCGCCGCGCTGTCCATCATCTTGCGCCGCAGCTTGATGTCGCCGAGCCCCAGCGCCGTCATCCGCGCGTTGACCTGGTCCATGCCCACGGCGTCGATCACCACGTTGGTGGCGGTGTTGTCGCTGACGATGATCATCAGCGCCGCCTGGTCGCGAAGCGTCAGCACCGGCGCGGTCAGGAACTGCAGCACGCCGGTCCCTCCCACCACTTGCGCGCGATTGAGCGGCGCCGGCGTGTCGAGCGCCAGCGTGCCGGCCTCGGCCTGCTTCAACATCTCGTAGAGAATCGACAGCTTGATGGTGGACGCGGTCGGGAACGGCTCCTTCTCGAGGCGCGCCGCCACCTGCTCGCCCGACGTCAGATCGACGATGCGATAGCCGATCACGCCTTTCAGGTTGGCGGTGATGCCGTCAAGCTGCTTCACAAGCTGCGCGCGCAGGTCGGCCTGCACCGGCCCCTGCTGCGCAACAAGCGGAACAGCACAGACCAGCAGCGCCGCGAGCGCAAGGGCCTGAGCCCTGGGCCCTGAGCCCTGAGCCCCGCTCATTTGTTCACCTTCACCACCACCAACGTGCGGTCGTCGCTTTGCGTCGCCTCGCCGCAGAACATCTCGACCGCGGCGAACACGTCGTGGACGATGTCCTTCGCCGGGCGGTCGCCGTTGTCCTCGATTACCTTCAGCAGTCGCGGAAAGCCGAATTCCTCGTTGGCGTCGTTGAACGCTTCGGAAATGCCGTCCGAGCAGAACACGAAGATGTCGCCGGGCTTCAACTCGAGCTGCACTTCGTCGTAGGTAATGCCGCCGAAGGAACCGAGCGGCACGCCGGGCATGTCGATCTGCGCGGCCTTGCCGTCGCGGCATCGCACCGGGTACGGCAGCCCGGAATTGGCGAAGGTCACCAGCTGCTTCTTGAACTCGAACATCGCGTAGCAGAGCGTGCAGTAATACTCTTCCAGGTTCCGCTCGTGCAGGATGCGGTTCATCGCCATCAGCACGGTGGCCGGCGAGCTGCGCTCCTTCTCGAGGCGCCGCCGGAACGTGCGGCCGCGGACCATCTCGCCGATCGCCGCGCTGTACAGCGCGGCCGGCACGCCCTTGCCCGACACGTCGCCCACCGCCACCACCAGCGTGTTGGGCTCCGGCGACAGGAAATCGCACAGGTCGCCGCCGAGCTCGCGCGCCGGCACGAAGTGCCAGGACACGTCGACGCCGCGCAGGCGCTTGGGCAGCTCCTGCGGCAGCAGCGCCATCTGCACGCGCTGCGCGAAGCGCAGTTCGTTTTCGAAGCGCGCCTCGCTGGCGCGCACCGATTCGTAGAGCCGCGCGTTCTCGATCGCCACCGCCGCCTGGGACGCCATCAGCGTGAGCAGTTCGACGTGTTTCTTGGTGAAGGCGCCGGGCTCCGGGCTCTCGAGGTCGAAGACGCCGATGCAGCGATCCTTGGACAGCAGCGGCACCACCAGCTCCGACCGCACGCCGGGCACCGCGTTGATGTAGCGCGGGTCCTTCAGCACGTCGGGGACGTTGACCACTTCCCGGTGTTGCGCGGCGTAGCCCACCAGGCCCTCGCCCAGCTTCACCGGCTCCATCACCCGCGGGTCGTCGCCGTACTTGATCGCCACCTTCATCTCGAGCAGTCCGCTGACCTCGTCGAGCAGGGCGATGCCGAAGATGCGGTAGTCAATCACCCGCTTGAGCAGGTGTGCCAGGCGCGTCAGCAGTTGGTCCAGGTCGAGGATGGCGCTCATCTCGCGGCCGACCTCGGCAAGGGTCTCGAGCGTCTCGGCGTATTCGCGCTCCGACTCGAACAGCCGCGCCGTCACGATCGCCTGCGCGACGTGCGCGCCGAACTGGCGAAGAATCCATTCGTCGCGTTCGTGGAAGGCGCCGAGGTGATCGCTCAGCAGGTTGAGCGCGCCGATCACCTTGCCCTTGTGGCGAAGCGGCACCGCCAGCTGCGACTTGGCGCCGGGCACCACCGCGAGATACCGCGGATCGACGTCGACGTCGTTGACCACGATGGTGCGCTGTTCCGCGACGGCGGTGCCCACCACCCCCTGGCCCAGCCTGAGCGTGAAGTGCTTGACGATCTCCTCGGGGTAGCCCTCCGCGTAGGCGATGCTCAGCTCTTCGCGTTGCTCGTTGAGCAGGTAGACGGAGAACACCGTGAACGAGGTGAGCCGGGCGATCAGTTGCGGGATCTTGGCGAGCAGCGCGTCGAGGTCGAGCACCGACGACACCTCGCGGCCCAGTTCCGCGAGGATGGCCAGCAATTCGGCATCCGAGGCCGTGCTGCTGGCAGCGCCGTGTGGCGCAGATTCATTCATAGATGGTGTCACTGTAAGAGATCACGAACGTTGGCCACGGAGAACACGGAGGACACGAAGAAAACTTTTCTTTTTGGTCTTCAAAAAAGGTCCGTGGTTGACGTACGTGACTAGTGTTTTTGTTGAGACGTGGTTCTCGCCGGGGCTCCCAACGTGTACTTCGTCACCCAGTCGTAGATCCGCTGCATGCGGTCTCTCTGATGATAGTACTCGGAAAACCCGTGCGGTTCGCGCGGATAGAACACCAGCTCCGTGGTCTTGCCGCGATCCTTGAGCGCGCGGTAGAGCTCCAGGGCCTGGCCGGTCGGCACCCGCTCGTCGCTCGCGCCGTGCAGGATGAGGGTCGGCGTCGCCACCTTGTCCACGTGCGACATCGCCGATCGATCCAGGTAGAGCGGCAGCGTCTTCTCGTTCGGGATGCCGCCGAAGTAGGAGATCAGCACGCCGGGAATGTCGTTGGTGCCGTACATGCTCCACATGTTGGTCAGCCCCGCGCCCACCATCGCCGCCTTGAAGCGGGTGGTCTGCGTGATCACCCACGCCGTCATGTAGCCGCCGTAGCTCCAGCCGATGTGCGCCAGCCGGTCGGGATCGGCAATGCCGCGCGCGACCAGCGCATCGACGCCGGTCATGATGTCCTTGTAGTCGCCGCCGCCCCAGTCGTTGACGTTCTGCTGCAGGAACTTCTCGCCGTAGTTCGTGCTGCCGCGCGGGTTCGGGTAGAACACCGCCCAGCCCTTGCCGGCCCACACCTGGCCGCCTTCGAGCCCGCCGATGCGGTTGTTATTCAGGTAGGCGCCGGACGGACCGCCGTGCGCGACCACGAGCAGCGGATACTTCTTGCCGGCCTGGAAGCCGACCGGCTTCAGCAAGACGCCTTCCACGCCGACGCCGTCGCTGCTTTTCCAGGTCACGACCTCGGTTTCGCCGAGCGCAAACTCGTTGACCTGCGGATTGGTGGTGGTCAGCTTGCGAAAGCTCGCGAATGCCGGATCGGTGACGAACACCTCGGTCGCCGAATCGGGCGCGTCCATCGTCACCGCGATCACCTTGCCGTCCTTGCTGTAGGAGGCGCCCTGCAGCGTCTTCTTCGCGCTCAGCTGCGAGTACTTCCCGGTGTTCAGGTCGTAGGCGAACGCCTCGTTGTAGACGCCCTTGCCCGCCACGAACGTGATGCGCTTGCCTTCCGCCGTCCACTGCGGCGCGCCGGCATCGGTGTCGAACGCCGGCGTCGAGACGTCCCTGATGGTCTTCGCCGCGACGTCGTAGAGCATCAACTTCGACTGCACCACCGCGCTCACCGCGGTGCCGTCGGCGATCGGCCCCTTCACGTCCGGCTCGGAGGTCCAGGTGATGAGCTTGCCGTCCGGCGACCAGCGCGGCGAACCGTCGCTGCCGAAGTTGGTGCTGATCTTCTCGACCCTGATCCCTGATCCCTGATCCCCGATCCCTGATCCCTGACCCCCGATCCCCGCCGCGACGTACACGTCCCGGCGGCTGTCGCGCAGCATCGGCGTGACGCCGGCGCCAAACACGAACTTCGTGCCGTCGGGCGACCACGAGGGCGCGCCGGCCACCGTGTAGTCCGTCCCCTGCGTGACGCGCGTGGCGGTCTTCGAGGCCAGATCGATCACCCACAGGTGCGCGTAGCGGAAATCTCCCTCGAACACGCGCTCATCGTCTCGCTTCTTGATGTTCGCTTCGTCGTCCGCGGACCGCGAATCGTTGGTGACAAACGCGACGCGCAAGCTGTCGGGTGACCACGAGTACGCGCCCGCGCCCTCTTTCGCGTCGGTGAGCTTCCACGCCTCCCCGCCGTCGGCGCGCATCACGTAAATCTGCGGACGCGGGCCGTCATCACCAGCGGCCGCACCACGCGCCGAGACAAAGCTGATGTACTTGCCGTCGGGCGACCATTGCGGCTGGCTGTCGCCGCGCTCGCCAAAGGTGATCTGCTTCGCCGGCGATGATCCGTTGGCAGCCACCTTGAAGACGTGGCTGCGCGCATCGAGACGGTCCTTGTCGCGCTCGGATGCCGGCTCCCACTGGCGCACGGTGTAGAGCATCTGGCTCCCATCGGGCGAGATCGCCGGCGCACCCACCACCTTCATCTGCATCACATCGTCAAACGTCACCGGCCGCTTGGTTTGCGCGATCGTCGCGCCAGTGGACGACGTGAGGAGGAGCAGGGCGATCGCGAGGGTTTTACGCATTGTGGTTCCGTTCGTTTGCCGGTGTTTATCTGTGGCTTGTCTTTATCTGTGGCTGTGTTTATCTGTGGCTGTGTTTATCTGTGGCCCCAGAGGGGCCAGTATACTCAGAGTGATATGTCTTTGACGCTGCCCCTCGACTACACCGCGATCTCGAGGATCCTGCCGCATCGCTACCCATTCTTGCTGGTCGATCGGATCACGCAATTCGAGCCCGACAAGCGCATCGTCGGCATCAAGAACGTCACCAGCGACGAACGCTGGCTTTCCCCAGCCGGGCCGGATGGGCCGGCGCTGCCGTCCACCATCCTCACCGAAGCCATCGCCCAGGTCGGCGCGATCCTGATCCTGGCAAGGCCGGAAAACAAGGACTTGCTGATCCTCTTCCGCGGCATCGAGCGGGTCCGTTTCCGCGGCGCCGCCTACCCAGGCGACGTGGTCGAGATCGAAGCCACCGTCACGCGCCTCCGCAGCCAGATGGGCGTCCTCCAGGGCCGCGCCCGCGTCGGCAAACGCGTCCTCGTCCACGGCTCGATGACCTTCGCCCTGGGCGACGCATCGGTGGGCGCAAACCTCTAGGTGGGGCAAACCTTTAGGTTTGCCCAGAGCCCAAGGCAAGCCTAAAAGGCTTGCCTCCACCAGAACCCAAGGCAAGCCTAAAAGGCTTGCCTCCACCATCTATTTTGACAAATATTCTGTTATCTCATCAAATGACAGAATGATCGACGACATAGACGTCTCATTACTGGATATTCTTCAGTACAACGCCCGGACGAGCCAGGCCGAGCTTGCCAAAGCGGTCGGTCTGGCCCCGTCCGCCGTCCTTGAGCGTCTTCGGAAGCTGGAGTCCAAGGGCGTCATCAAGGATTACGTCGCCCTCATCGACCCCCACGTCGTCGACCGGGGCCTCCTGGCGTTTGTCTCGGTCAGGACTTCGGAGCACGGGCCCGAGATGCCGTCGGCCTACGAGCTCGGGAAGATTCCGGAAGTCCTCGAGGTCCACCACGTCGCCGGCGACGATTGCTATCTCCTGAAGGTGCGCGCGCGCGATGCGGAGCATCTTGGGCAGTTGCTCCGCCAGCAGATCTCGTCGCAGGCCAACGTCCTCTCCACGCGCACGACGATTGTGCTCGAAACCGTGAAGGAGGATCCGCGCATCGCGATTCCCAAGGATCGCAAGCGGAGCGTTTCGTGACGCTCGCCTATCTCGCCTGGATCACCGTCTGCATCGTCTGGGGCACCACGTACCTGGCGATCCGCGTGGCGCTCGAGACGGTGCCGGTGTTTCTCCTCGCGGGTCTCAGGTGGTTTGCGGCGGGGGTAATGCTCGCGGGCATTCTCGTCGCCACCGGCCGCCGTCTGCCCGGCCGCGCGATGTGGGGACCGTTGCTGCTGCTCGGTTTCCTGATGAACGTGCTTGGCAACGGCTTTGTCGTGTGGGGCGAGCAGTATGTGCCGAGCGGCCTCACCGCGGTGGTGATCGCCACGGTACCGTTCTGGTCCGTCGGCATCGAGGCGCTGCTGCCGCGCGGCGAGAAGTTCTCCCTGCGCGCGATGATCGGCTTGCTCGTCGGCTTCAGCGGCATCATCGTGCTGGTGTGGCCCGACCTGACGATGGGCGGCGCGGGCGGGCGGGCGTTTGTCACCGGCGTGTTGGGCATTCAGATCGCGTGCGCCGCGTGGGCCGCGGGCACCTCGTACACCAAGCGACACAGGCTCGGCGAGGATCCGTTTGCCGCCTCGGCGCTGCAGATGGTGTTTAGCGGCATCATGCTGCTGACGATCGCCACCGCCACCGGTGAATGGTCCGCCCTCACCTTCACCACCAGGTCGCTGGCTGCGCTGGTGTACCTCACCATCGTCGGCTCACTCGTCGCCTATACGGCGTACCTGTATGCGATCAAGCACCTGCCGATCTCCACCGTGTCGCTCTACGCCTACATCAATCCCGTGATCGCCGTGGTGCTGGGGGCGTTCCTGCTGGCGGAGCCGCTGTCGCCGCGCATCTTCACGGCCGCGGGCCTGGTGCTGGCGGGAATGTGGGTGGTGCAGACGCGGGCGAAGCATTAAGAGCGATACTGGTCTCAATGAACCGGTTACCCAGGCTCTCGGCGCTGGCGGCGGATGACGCCGGTTGGGGATTCTTCCTGTGCACCTACAAGGAATTGCGCGCGGGGCGAAGCGGATCGGAGTTCCTGATCCTCAATTTGCAGGACGCCACCGGCCAGGCCACCGCGAAGATTTTCAACGACGTGGAGCGCTTCAAGGCCGAGGTCGACGCCGGGGATTTCGTCCGGGCCGAAGGCAAGGGCAGCGTCTACAACGGCCAGGTGCAGATCGTGCTCTCGACCATTCGCCGCGTCAATCCGGACCAGGATCGGCTGCAGGGGTTTCGCGAGGACGATTGCATCCTCAGCGCGCCGCGGCCGATCGACGAGATGTGGGCCGACCTGCAGGGGCACCTCCAGTCGGTGCAGGATGCCAACCTCCGCGTCCTGCTCAACCGCATCGTCACCGATCACGAGGCGCAGTTGCGGGTGTGGCCGGCGGCGCAGTCGATTCACCATGCGTATCGCGCCGGTTTCCTCGAGCACATCACCAAGATGGCCGAAGTGGGCCGCCTGCTGGCGCGGGCGTATGGGGCGAACGAAGACCTCGTCCTCACCGGCGTGGTGCTGCACGACATCGGCAAGCTGCAGGAGCTGGCGTATGACGGCGGCACCGCCAACTACACCCGCGACGGCAACCTCGTGGGCCACATTGCGCTCGGCCTGATGCTGGTGCGGGAGGCGGTGAATGGCATCTCGGGCTTCCCCGCCGATCTGCGGGCGCAGGTCGAACACCTCGTCGCCTCACACCACGGCACGCGAGAGTACGGCTCGCCCACCGAGCCCAAGACGGTGGAAGCCTTCATCCTCGCCTCGATCGACGAACTCGACGCCAAGATCAACCAGGTCCGCCGCGCCGTCAACGACGACCCCGGTGATGCCGAATTCACCGCCTGGCACAAACGGCTCGGCAGGGTTCTGTATAAAGGTTCTCTGTAGCGTCATTTTGTGGTTTGGCGACTTGGCGATCTAGTGATTTCAAATCACCAAATCGCCAAATCACCAAATCACCAAATTTAGCTCACCCTGTTGTGTCTGGTGGTTTCGTCGGCGATCAGTGTGGCGGTCTCGGCGGCGATGCGCACGCAGTTGCGGCCGTCGTCTTTGGCCCGGTAGAGCGCCTGGTCGGCGCGGCTGATCACGGCCAGGACGTTCACTTCGCCCGGCAAGGTCTGCGCCAGGCCAAAGCTCGCGGTGATGGTCAGGGCTTCGCCGGACCACGGCACCGGGCGCTCCGCGATTTCGCGCCGCAGCGTTTCCGCCACCCGGCGCGCGCCGTGGAGCGGTGTCTCCGGCAGCAGCACCAGGAACTCTTCGCCGCCGTACCGGCACTTCAGGTCCGAGCCGCGCAGCACTTCCTTCATCCGCTTGCCGATTGCGCCGAGCACGGCGTCGCCGCACAGGTGGCCGAAGCGGTCGTTGACGTCCTTGAAGTGATCGAGGTCGAACATGATCACCGACACCGGCGTCTGGCTGCGCCGCGCGCGCCGCAGTTCCGCGTCGATCATTTCGATCGCGTGACCGCGCGTGAAGCAGCCGGTCAGCGCGTCGCGTACGCTGTTCTCTTTCACCTCGCGGAAGAGCTGGGCGTTCTTCACCGACACCGCCAGGATGCCCGCCGCCGCCTCGACGATGCGCCGGCGGTGCGGGTCGAGGTCGCCGTGGTCGAGCTTCACGCCAAGCACGCCCAGCGCTTCGCCGCCGACGATTAACGGAAAGCCGATCGCTCGCCGCTCGCGCTGCTCGGCGTCGCCCTTCCCGGCGAGCAGCTGATCGGCGAGGTCGCTCCACTGCAGCACGTCCTCGGCGCCGCGCGTGTCGCCCGACAGCCCTTCCCAGTTGGTGCCCTGGCGGATCAACACCCAGGTCTTGTCGGTGCCGGTCAGCGCCGCCATGTGCAGGCCGATCGCGACGCGGATCGAATCAAAATTCAGCGAGCGCCCCAGCGCCTGGCCGAACGCCACCAGGCGCTCCATCTCTTCGGCGCGATGTTCCGCTTCAACCGTGGCCGCTTCCGCGGCCGCGGCTTGCGCCGTCACCTGGTTGCGCTGGCGAATCTGGTGAAAGACGAAGACCACCGTGAGCAGGGCCAGCGCGGGCAGCAGGGTGAGCCCGCTCTGCTTTTCAATCTCGCGCGTGTAGTCGAGCAAATGCGAAATTGGCGCCGAAAAAATGATGATCAGCGCTGCCGCCAGCCCGCCTAACAGGAGAAGGTCCTGCCGCCCAAAAAGTCTCATAGAAAGATACAGCTGAGCCTATGCCCCACCCGTCGCGGTGTCAACGCAAGATGGAGTAAATTTATGGGCATGAATACCAAGGGTCATATCGCCACTGCCCTTATCGGCCTCGCCGGCCTTGCCCTGGCGGCCACCACGGTCGTTATTGCCTCGCAGGCGCCGACCAGGGCCAACGTGGTGCGCAAGACTGCGCCGCCTCTCCCCACGCTGGGCTTCGCCCCGGTCCGCCCGATGGACATCGTCCGGGCCACTTACGATTTCGCCGCCCAGCACCCCGAGGTCCTCAAGTTCGTGCCCTGCTACTGCGGCTGCGGCACCGAGGGCCACACCAGCAACGAGTCGTGCTTCATCGCCCGCCGCGACGCCAAAGGCAACGTCCTCGAGTGGGACACCCACGGCTTCGGCTGCACCATCTGTGTCGATGTGGCTCGCCAGGCGATGCAGCTCTACTCGTCCGGCGCCGACGTGCAGTCGATTCGCGCCGCCATCGAAAAGCAGTGGACGCCGGGCCACCCCGGCACCAAGACGCCGACGCCGTTCCCGCCGAAGAAATAGCGCGTGGACGAGCGCGCATCAGCGTTAGCTCGTTTGTTCGAGGCCGTTCCCGAGGGCGTCTACATCGGCACCCTCGGCGCGGCCGGTAGTTCCACCGTCGCCGCCAATCCCCGCCTCAAGGAAGTCTTCGGCTACGCGCCGGACGCCGCGGAACATCTCGTGCTGCCCTTCGACGCGGCACGCTTCGTCGATCCCCAGGCGCGCAACACTTTCATCACCCAGCTTCACGCCCTCGGCTCGGTCACCGACTACCTGATCCGCGTCCGCCGCGTCGACGGCACGCCGATCTGGATCGAAGTCACCGCCTCCGGTGGGGTTAAGCCCATAGGTGGGGGCAAACCTTTAGGTTTGCCCGAAGCCCTAGGTAACCCTGAAGGGTTGCCTCCACCTGCAGAAGAGCGCGGCCTTGAAGTCTTCGCCTTCATCCGCGACGTCAGCGAGAAGAAGAAGCAGGACGATCAATCGCGCGACGGCCAGCATCAGCTCGTCCAGGCGGAAAAGATGGCAGCCCTCGGCCAGACCATCTCCGGCGTGGCGCACGAGCTGAACAATCCCCTCGCGACGATCCTGTCGTGGGCCGAACGCCTTGCCGAAGGACCGCAGGACGAAAAAACCAAGCGCGGGCTCGAAGTGATCCTCGGCGAATCCGAACGCGCCGCCCGCATCGTCCGCAACCTGCTGACCTTCGCGAGGAAGCGACAGACCACGCGCGCGATGGTCGATCTCAACCAGGTGGTCCGCGAAACGCTCGCGCTGCGCGCCTACGAGCAAAGCGTCGCGAACGTCGAGGTGGAAGAGTTGCTGGGCCACAACATCCCGCTCGTCTTCGCGGACGGCCACCAGATCAAGCAGGTGCTGCTCAACTTGCTGATCAACGCCGAGCAGGCGACGGTGGGCGCGCACGGCCGCGGCAACCTGATCATCCGCACCTGGCACGACACCGAACACGGCTCCGCCGTGCTCGAGGTCAACGACGATGGGCCGGGGATTGCGGAGGACACGCAGGGCCGCATCTTCGATCCGTTCTTCACGACGAAAGAAGTGGGGAAGGGGACCGGGCTCGGCCTCACCGTGGCCTATGCGATCGTGCAGGAACACGGCGGCCGCATCTGGCTGCACTCGCAGAAGGGCGCCGGCGCGTCGTTCTTCGTCGAGCTGCCGGTGACGGCGCAGCACCTGCAAGCGCGCGCCGCGGCGGCGCAGCAGCCGATTTCGCTCGACGCCTTCAAGGGCTTGCGCGTGTTGGTGGTGGAAGACGAGCCCGCGTTGGCGGTGGCAGTGGCCGAAGCCCTCGCCGATGCCGGCTTCGAAGTCGATCGGGCAGGGGACGGTGAGGAGGGATTGACCCGCCTCACCGAGAAGACCTACGACTTGATCGTGTGCGATCTCAAGATGCCGCGCATCGACGGCATGCAGTTCTACCGCGCCATGGCCGCGGCCACGCCGGCGCTGGCCCGGCGCGTCATCTTCGTGACCGGTGATGTCGCCGGCACCGACGCCGAGCGCTTCTTGGACGAAACCGCGTGCCGGTGGCTCTCGAAGCCCTTCAGGCTCGGCGATTTGCTCCGCGCCGCACGCGACACGCTGGCGTGAACAAGAGCCAGCTTCGCTCGCTTCTCCGCCGCCATCGGAACGCGAGTGTCGCTTTGCGGTGGAGTAATCCGCACCTCGGCACCCGGCACCTTGGCACCCGGCACTCCGGCACCCGGCACTCCGGCACCCGCCACCCTGGCACCCGCCACCCTGGCACCCAGATCGGCCTTCGCCATCTTCGGCTTCTCGAACGCGAGAATCGCGCTGCGCAGCGCTTCCGACGCCGCCATCGGCGTGATCTCCGCGCCGAGCGCGTCCTTCAGCCGCCGAATCGCCCTCGCATGGAGCTGCGACACCCGCGACTCGTTGACGCCCAGCTCGGTGCCGATGTCCTTCATCGTCACTTCGCGGTAATAGTAGAGCGCGATCACCTTCTGCTCGCGCGGCGGCAGCGTGGCGATGGCGCTGCGGACCCGGTTCTTGACCTCGTCGCGCTCGTATTGCAGGTCGGGGCGTTCGGGCTCCGCCGGCACCATCACCGCGGGCAACTGCGCCTCGTCGACATTCTCCGCGCTGGAGAACGGCGACGTCGATTCGATGGTGTTGATGCGGACGATGGTCTTGCCCAATCGCTTCTCGTCGGATCCGATCTCGTGGGCGAGGTCGGCCAGTGACGGCTCGTGGCCGAGCGAGCGGCGCAGCTTTTCACGCGCCGCCTCGAGTTCCCGGCGCACGCGCCTGACGCCGCGTGGCCACGCATCCTTGCGGAGCGCATCAATCATCGCGCCGCGAATCCGACGCTCGGCAAACGTCTCGAACTTGATGCCGCGCGAATCGTCGAAGCGGTGCGCCGCGTCGATGAGTCCGATCACGCCGTCCTGAACCAGGTCGCTCAGGTCGATCGAGTGCGGCATCGTCGCCGCCATGCGGCGCGCCAACGCCTCCACAAAGGGCAGGCCGGCTTCTACCCGGGGATTCGGATTTTCCACCGGAGCCTTGGCGCAGGTGGATTTGTCGATCGCAGTCATCAGCAGGTTCTCCGTTGCCTGACCTAATGGCAACGACGATGCCATCGCTGTGAAGGAATGCGCATAACTACCTGTGCCGTAGGTTAAGTGTCTGGAAAGTCAGATGGTTACGCTTTTTTTCACAGCGTTGCCCGCGTAAAAACGGGCACGATCAGATGCGTAATTACGTCAAATGCTTGGCGTTTGAAAATGTTTGGCGTCAAAAAAATGGCGTGCAACTGACGCTTTTGGCGTGAACTTACAAAATTGGGTTGTGGAATGGTGGAGGCAAACCCTGATGGTGGAGGCAAACCCTGATGGTGGAGGCAAACCTTTAGGTTTGCCTGGGCAAGCCTTAAAGGCTTGCCCCCACTTGGCGGGGCTACTTTTCGACGGAGTCGCGCAGCTCTCGGGAGACGGCCATGGCCTGGAGAGCTGCGTTGACGACCTGCGACGCCCGCGCACGTTGCGCGTCGTCGTGCGCCTTGGTTTCCAGTAACTCGGCGTGCGCCAGGATCACGCCGAGCTGATTGTTCAGCCGATGCAAGAGCGTCCGCGATTCTTCAGCGTTCATGTTCAGCCTTCAGTCTTCGGCCTTCAGCCTTCGGGGCCTTCAGCCTTCGGCGCCTGCAGCCCGCAGTCCCCGAAGCCTGCAGTCCGTAGTCTGCAGGCTGTGTTAGGCCGCCGCGTTCGGGCTATTGGGTCGCGTCGTGCCATCTGGCTCGCGCCATAGGGTATCGACGAAGATCCTGATGCTGCCGCCAGCCGTCCGCAGGTATTCCACCTTGCCGGCCGCAATCCAGTTGTAAATCGTCCGCCGACTCACACCCACCATCTCGCACGCCTTCATGATGCTCACTGTTTGCCGTTCCACTGGGGTTGCCTCCAAAGGGGAGTATCGGAAGCTGCCAGCGTGAGATTAGGTGTGCAGGGTTGACACCCTAATCCGCCTGCGCCAATATCTTGACACCATGACCCACCTGCTCCTTGTAGACGATGAAGAATCGCTGAGGAGCGTGGTGTCGGAACGCCTTACAGAGCAAGGATTTACGGTAGTCCAGGCGGCCTCTGGCGAGGCCGCATTGGAGGCCCTGGATCGCTTTGCCTTTGACGTCATCGTCTCTGACCTCCGCCTGCCGGGTGTGGATGGCCGCCAGGTGATCGACGCCGCCCTCACCCGCTATCCCGGCATCGTCGCCATCGTCGTCACCGGGTACGGCACGGTGAAAGACGCGGTGGATGCGATCAAGCGCGGCGCCGCGGATTTCATCGCCAAGCCATTTCAATTCGACGAGCTGATGCACGTGCTCACCTCGGCGCTCGAGCAGCGGCGGTTGAAGAGCGAGAACGCCTACCTCCATCAACAACTCGACGAGCGGTTTGGTTTGGGATCGATGGTGGGCAAGAGCGCGGCGATGCGCGCGCTCTTCCAGTTGATCGAAACCGTGGCGCCGACGACGGCGACGATCCTGATCACGGGGGAGACGGGCACCGGCAAGGAGATGGTGGCGCGCGCCATTCATCAAACCAGCCTGCGGCAACGCGAGAAGTTTGTCGCGCTCAACGTCAGTGCAATTCCCGAGACGCTGCTCGACGCGGAACTGTTCGGCCACGCCCGCGGCGCGTTCACCGGCGCGGTGGCGATGCGCCAGGGCCGTCTCGAGCAGGCGGACAAGGGCACGCTGTTTCTCGACGAAGTCGGCACCATGCCGATGGCGTTGCAGATGAAGATGCTGCGCGTGTTGCAGGAGCGCGAGTTCGAGCGCATCGGCGAATCGCGCACGATCCACGTGGACGTGCGCATCGTCGCCGCCACCAACGCGGATCTCCTGAAGATGGTGAGGGAGGGAACGTTCCGCGAAGACCTGTTCTATCGCCTGAACGTGATCTCGGTGCAGCTCACGCCGCTGCGCGAACGCCCCGACGATATTCCTCTTCTCGTGCAGCGATTCGTGGAGAAGTTCGCGCCCTCGTCCAAGGTGGTCGTCTCGCAGCAGGCGATGCGCCGGTTGATGTCATTTCCCTGGCCCGGTAACGTCCGGCAACTGGAGAACGCCATGGAACGCGCCACGGCCCTGCTCGCCGGACGCGCGCAGATCGAGATCACCGATCTCCCGCCCGATCTCCAGGCCGCCGTGGAGAGCACGGCCCCGTCGCTCGACTTGCCGGCGGAGGGCGTGAACCTGCCGGCCCTGGTCTTGAAGGTCGAAAAGGAAATGATCGACCGCGCCCTGGAGAGAACCGGAAACAACAAGGGCGCCGCCGCCCGCCTGCTCTCGCTCAAGCGGACCACGCTGGTCGAAAAACTGAAGCGAATGTAGGGCACCCCTTTAGGGGTGCCTACCGTCGCTCACGGAGTGAGGGGTGCCTCCGGCAAGAGTTGCCTTTCCCGGCTGAATTTAGTTTCGATGAATGACCTGATCCGTAAAAACCGTTACATCCTTCGCCTGCTGTAGCAACAGGTCCAGCGGCGTGAGCCGTTGCGTCTTGCTCAGCGCGGCGTGCAGCACGGGGAGCTTTCTTGCGCCGAGCACTACCAACCAGATCTTTTTCGTTTGTCGCAGGAAGGGCAGCGTCAGCGACAGGCGGCGCGGCGGCGGCTTGGGCGCGTCTTCTACCGCCACCACTCGCAGGTCGTCGTTGATGAGCGCGCGGTGGCCGGGGAACAGCGAACACACGTGCCCATCGTCGCCCACGCCGAGGATGGCGAGGTCGAGAAAGCCGTTGCGGAGTTCATGCGCGAGGGTTTGATCGTAATGGAGCGCCGCTTCGCCGAGGTTGGGCAAGTCGGCCGGCATTCTGAATGCGCGGGGTGCCCTGGCGCCCAGCGGCTTCAGCAGCATCTGGTTGGCGACGCCAAAGTTGGAATCGGGGTCGTCGGGTTTCACCGCGCGCTCATCGCCCCAGAAGAGGGTGATGTGCGACCAATCCACCTGGGCCGCCCGCAGCGCGCCGAGGAAGATGAGCGCGGTGGCCCCGCCGGACAGGGCACAAGAGAGTCGAGCGGGTGAAAGTGGAGCGGGTGAAAGTGGAGCGGGTGGGGGCAAACCTTCCCTGTCCGCAGAAGCGCCAGGCGCGGAGGCGGAAGGTTTGCCCGCGGCCCATTCCTCGAACATATCCGTGAGCTTTGGCCGAAGCACATCGACGGGCGCAACGACCAACTCCATTCAAGCTAGGATACCTCTGTGCCACCTCGATACGCGTATTGGACGATCCTCATCGGCGACGAACCCACCGCCTTCCGCGCCGGTGCGCTCGAGGACATCATGCCGACGTTCAACCGGCTGAAGGAAAAGCAGCCGACGGCGGTGTTGAAGTGGTTCCAGAACGGGCAGCTGTGGGCGTCGCGCATCGACGCGCGCGAGGCGATGGCGTATCGCGGCGAGAAGGGCAAGCGCAGCGACCCGCGCCAGAGCAAGCCGGGGAGCGGGTATCAGGGGTGGAAGGGCAAGCCGGCGATCGCCGATTCGACTGG
>JBDTMB010000074.1:0-16236 GCA_039934485.1 Vicinamibacterales bacterium | reverse complement strand
CCGACGCGTTCGAGCTGAACCTGTCGTGCCCGCACATGGACCGCAAGGACATGGGATCGAACATCGGCAAGGATCAGGAACAGGTCTCAATCGTCACGCAGGTCGTGAAGGACGTGGCCAGGGTGCCGGTGTGGTGCAAGCTGACGCCGTCGACCACCGATATCGTTGAGGAAGCCAAGGCGGCGTTCGCCGGCGGCGCCGATGCGATCGTGTCGTCCAACACCTTCCCCTCGCTGCCGTTGATCGATCCGGAGACGCTCGACTTCGAGATGAACGTCGACGGCCTGGTCTCGAGCGGCGGCCTGGGCGGCCCGGCGATTCTTCCGCAGTCGCTCGCGAAGATGGCGTCGTTGACCAACGCCTTTCCCGACCGGGCGTTCTCTGGCATCGGCGGCATCGCCGAGTTCGCGCATGCGCTCAACTACTTCCTCCTCGGCTGCGGCACGGTGCAGGTGTGCACGGCGGCGATGCTCGATCGCGCGATCGGCCCCAGTATCATCAAGGGCCTGATCGAAGGCATGGAGCAGTTCATGGAGAAGCGCGGCTACCAGTCCCTCGAAGACTTCCGCGGCCTCCGTCGCGGCAACGTCGTGGTGCACTCGAAGATCCGCAGGCCGGACGGCAAGGAGTATCACGGCGGGCACGACGTCGAGGGCTACGCCAGTTGAGGAGCCCAGGCACCCCTCAAGGGGTGCCCTACGTTCCTGGGGCGCCCGACGCACCGACGGACTTCGTTGAGCTGACCACCGACGTCTCGGCCAGCCCGCTGTGGAATGCGGACCTGGCGCCGACGCGGCTGGCGCAGCGCACGTGGACCACCTACAACATCGCCGCGCTCTGGATCGGCATGAGCGTGGTGATCACCACCTACACGCTCGCCTCTGGGCTGATGCAGCAGGGCATGACCTGGCGGCAGGCGCTCGTCACCATCCTCCTCGGCAACGCGCTGGTCCTGCTGCCGATGATCCTCAACGCGCACGCGGGCACGAAGTACGGCGTGTCCTTTCCGGTGCTGTGCCGCGCCAGCTTCGGCGTGAGGGGTGCCAACCTCCCCGCGATCCTCCGCGCCATCGTCGCCTGCGGCTGGTTCGGCATTCAAACCTGGATCGGCGCGCTCGCGCTCAACGCGCTCATCACGGCGGCGTGGCCGGCCTGGCACAACGTGCCTGGCGCGATCGCGATTTCGTTCGCGATCTTCTGGCTGATCCAGGTGGCGATCATCATCCGCGGGCTCGAGGGCATCAAGATGCTCGAGAGCTGGTCGGCCCCGCTCCTGCTCGGCGGCGGCGCGCTGCTGCTCTGGTGGGCGATTGCCAACGGTGGCGGTCTCGGGCGCGTCCTCTCCGAATCCGAGCACCTGCAGCAAGGCCACACGCCGTTCTGGACGCTGTTTCCGGCGGCGCTCACCGCCAATGTCGGCTACTGGGCCACGCTCAGCCTCAACATATCTCGTGCGTCGGGGGAAGAATTGTCGAGAGGCCGGGTGTGACGGCCAGCCCGCGAATGAACCCCACACTGCCGCCGATCGACAGCCAATCGGCCGGCCGCACGGCCGCGGTGCCCGCGATGTCGATATTCTTCAGCCGGTAATTGGTCAGTGCTTCGGCGTCGCTGTCAGGACCGACGCCGAAGAAACTGATTTCGGTGAAGTCCTGATACTTCGCGCCGGCGCCGACCGAGAGGTGGTTGGAGAAGAGCTCCGGCCATTCGATGCGCGATTGCATCATCACGTAGCGTCGACGCGAGATCGAGCCCGAGACGTCGGCGACCGCGTCGTTGCCAACATGACGGCGATAGCCTGGTCCGACGGTCGGCCAGCCGGCGCCGGGAATCTCGTTGCCATACTGCGCGTACCATCCATCCTTCGCCTCACCTGACTCAGCCGTCAGCTTGTTGCCGGCCCACTTGACCGTGCGTTGAAACATGCCCGGCTGGTGAACTTCCGGGACCGCCTCAGCCTTGGCCGCGCGTTCCATCGACACCGCCTCGGCGCGGGTGTCCTGCGCCGCCGCCGCCTGTGCGCCGAGCGCGCAAATCACGGGAATCATCGCGAATTGAACGAGAAATGGACGCTTCATGACTCTCTCCTTTGCGGCGTGGCCGCCTGTCGATTGGTTTGAGTAGGACAACGACTCCGCCGGCCGATCCGAACAACCGGCGCGCCGGCGTTCGCCTGCGGGGGTCAGGCCGTTATCAAGGGGTGGGAGGGCATCATGGTGACTTCACCAAAACGTTCACCGTTTCTGATCAGGGTTGGCCTTCGCAGCCTCATCGTCGCCGGACTCCTGTCGTATCCCATCGCGGTGTCGGCGCAGGGCGGCGAGCAGCGACTCCAGCGCCAGGGTGCGAACGCCGCCAAAATCTGGGAAGACCGCGGACCGGTCGATCGTCTGAATCTCTACTGGGCGAACGGGTCGCCGGAGCGCGTCCCCGTGGGTCCGTTCACGTTTGTCTCGGAAGACCTCGGGGGGACCAATCCCAAGGCCAACGTCCGGGATGTCAACGGCGTGCTGTGGGGCGTGAAGTGGGACGAGGAAGTGCACGCCGAGCTCGCCGCGTCGCGCCTGGCGTGGGCGATGGGGTTACGCGTCGACGAGACCTATTACGTCGGCACCGGGAAGATCCTTTTTCCGCGCGGTCAACGGCCGGCGCTGCAGCGGATCGCGGAGTACATCGACCGGAACGGCACCCTCAGGGGCCCGGCGCGTTTCAAGCGATGGATTACCGAATACACCTCGAAGGGTGAGTGGCCCCTCGGCGACAATCCCATGAAAGCCGAGAGCGGTTACGCGGTCCTGTTGATGATGGACGTCGTCATGGCCAACTGGGACGCCAAGGACTCCAATACCAGGATTCTCTCGGTTCCCGGCGAGACCGGCGCCACCGATTGGTACATGGTCGGTGACTACGGCGCTTGCTTCGGCAAGATGGGCGGGACCACCTCGCATTCGAAATACCGGCTCAACGACTTCCTGGTGAATCCTCCGGTCATCAAGTCGGTGAGCGGCGATACGGTGTACCTGGCCTACCGCGGCCGCAATGGCGAGGCGCACGCCTCGGTTCCGCTGGCCGGCGCGCAATTCTTCGCCGACATTGCCGGCAACCTGACCCTCGCCCAGGTGGAAGACGCGTTTCGCGCGGCGAATGCGAAAGACGCCGAGCTGCATGGATTCGCGCAGGCGGTCTACGCGCGAATCCGTGACGTGGTGGCGGCGGTCCGCTCCGCCACCGCTCCCACCGCGCACTGAATCCTGCTGTTCGACTGTGCCAACGGCGTCGTTTGAGGAACTGAAACGGCTGACAGACACGAAATCAGAAAGGAGCAGGCGTCATGAGAATTACTGAACGTCCGTTCGGCGGCGCTATCGTATTAGACCTCCGCGGCGCCCTCGCAGGCCGCAGGGCGGCCGAGTCGCTCGACACCGCCGTGCAGCGGTTGTGTCGTGACGGTGTCCGCGAGGTGGTGGCGAATCTCGGCCGGGTGGCTTCGGTTGATCTCGGCGGGCTGGCGGCGCTGGTCGACGCGCACATGGTGCTGCGCCGCGCCGACGGCATCTTCAAGCTCGCCGGCATCACCAAGCGCATCCACGACCTGGTCGTGATCACACGGTTGCTCACCGTCTTCGACACTTACGACTCGGTTGAAGACGCCTTGGGGCGGATGGCAACGGCGCCCGACGTGGTAGGGGCGGCCGACCTGTCCTCGCTCAAGTCGCTCCCGAACATCAGCCGCTACCTCAAGCGCGCGTAACCACACCCCTCGATCCCGCGCCGCCCGGATCCGTTCCGGGCGGCGCAGCCCTTAACCCCCACGCCCCTGTTCCTCGGCGCCAGCCGAGAGGCGAAATTCCAGGCGAAACAGGCCATTCACGGCCTGTGTTGGCGCCTGGGCGACCTATTTCAGGCGGCATCTGTTCGCTTTGTCCTGGCTGGTCGTTGTAAAGGGTATCTACAGGGAATACTCGCGACCAACGCTCGCCGAGAACCGCGAGCGCCAAGCCGCCTAGGGGTGCAGTATGATTCACGCCGTTGCCGTCATGCCCGAAGCCAACATCGATTCGTCGGTGGATTTGCTGCGGAAAGCCCAGTCGGGAGACGACGATGCCCTCGAGCAATTGCTGACCAGGTACCTGCCTCGCCTGAGGCGCTGGGCCAGCGGGCGCTTGCCGTGGGGCCTGCGGTCGATGCTCGACACTGGCGACCTGGTGCAGGATGCCGTCATCAATGCGCTTCCGCACCTCAACGGCCTCGAGATTCGCACCGATCACGCCTTGCAGTTCTACCTGCAACGGGCGGTCAAGAACCGGATTATCGATCTCCATAAACGTGGGCGGCGGCGTCCAGTGCGCCAGGAACTCCCCGACGAAATCCGCGCACCGGGCACCTCGCCGGTGGAGGCCGCGATCGGGGCCGAGGCGCTCGAACGTTACCAGCGCGCCCGCGACTCACTCAAGGAAGACGAGCGCCAGGCGGTGGTGATGCGCGTGGAGCGCGGGCTCAACTACGGAGAAATCGCCGCGCAGCTCGGGAAGAAGAGCCCGGACGCCGCGAGGATGGCAGTGACCCGTGCCATCGCGCGCTTGGCGGACAAGATGGGTCAAGGCAGCCCCCTAGATGCCAAAGGCGAACGGAATTGAGAAGGCCAAGTTCCACGATCTAGCCGCTGCCGTCGCGGATGGACGGGCGGTTGACTGGAAGGGTCTTGCCGGCGAATCTTCAGAGCCGGGTCGGCAGAGGCTTGTCGAGCAGTTTCGCGTCATCGCCAGCATTGCCAGCGCGCACAGCGTCGACAGCGAGTCTGGGGATCCGGGCGATGGGCCGCCGCCAGGCCCGGCGTCGACGCCGGCCACGACCCGGGGCTCGCATCGAGTCACCGGGAAGCCGGCCGCCCACGAGCCGGGCGAGCTCGGACATTGGGGCGACCTCATCCTCATCGAAGAAGTTGGCCAGGGCTCGTTCGGCACGGTGTACCGCGCCCACGATCCGCAGCTCGATCGCGCGGTGGCCGTCAAGCTCCTGCACCGCACGTCATCGAACGACGAGCAACTGGCGTCGAGGCTGGTAAACGAGGGGCAGACGCTGGCCCGCGTGCGTCACCCCAATGTCGTCACCGTCTACGGGGCCGGTAAGTACGACGGTCGCGTCGGTCTGTGGATGGAATTCGTGCGCGGCAAGACCCTCGAACAGATGCTGGCGGCGCACGGGCCGTTCAGTCCCGGCGAGGCCGGGCTCGTCGGCCACGAGCTTTGCGGGGCGCTGGCGGCCGTGCACTTCGCCGGTCTCGTGCATCGGGACGTCAAGGCGCAGAATGTGATGCGCGAGGAGGGCGGCCGGCTGGTGCTGGTGGACTTCGGCGCGGGCCAACGGCGCAACGACCTGGGGACGATTGGCGGGCGGATCGTCGGCACGCCGCTCTACCTGGCGCCGGAAGTGCTGGCGGGCTCGCCGGCGACCACGCGCAGCGACGTCTACAGCCTCGGCGTGTTGCTGTATCACCTTGTGACCGACGACTTTCCAGTGAAGGCGACCAACTTCGACGGCCTGGTCCTGGCCCACGCGTGTGGCGAGATCACGCCGTTGCAGGACGCGCGGCCCACACTCCCCAAGACCTTCGTGCGCGTCGTCGAGCGGGCCATCAATCCCAACCCGGACAAGCGGTACGAGAGCGCCGGGCGATTGCAGGCGGCCCTCGCCCAGATCCCGGGGGCCGGCCGCAACAAAACCGTGGCGCCGCGGCTCCGTCCGGCGACCGGCAAGGAGAAGAGCGCCGCGGCCTCGGTGCGCGTCGGCGGCCTCGACGTCCCGTCGGTGGCCGTGCTGCCGTTCAGCGACATGAGCCCGGCGAAGGACCAGGACTGTTTCTGCGATGGGATGACCGAGGAACTGATCAACGCCCTCACGCAGATTCCCGGGTTGCGCGTGGCGGCGCGGACCTCGGCGTTCCAGTTCAAGGGCCAGTCCCGCGATGTCCGCCGCATCGGCGACTCGTTGAACGTCGCCACCGTGCTCGACGGCAGTGTGCGCAAAGAGGGCAACCGGCTGCGCATCACCATCGAGCTGATTGGCGCGGCCGACGGTTTCCACCTGTGGTCGCGTCGTTTCGACCGCAGTGTGGAAGAAGTGTTCACCGTGCAGGACGAGATTGCTGAATCCATCGTCGCCGCGCTCAAGGGCCAGCCGGATTCCGACGCCAGGGTCTCCGCCCCTGCGCCACGGAGCCGGGACTTCGAGGCCTACGAGGCCTATCTCGAGGGGCGCTACCGGTGGAACAAGCGCACCGAAGAGGAGTTGAAGAAGAGCGTCGCCTGTTTCGAGCGGTCGATCGCGCGGGACCCGGACTTCGCTCCGGCCCACGCCGGAATGGCGGACGCCTACGTCACGCTCGGCACTTACGGCTGCCTGGCTGCCAAAGAAGTGATGCCGCCGGCGACGACGGCCATCGAGCGGGCGCTCGCGATCAATCCGGAGCTGGCGCAGGCCCACGCGAGCCGGGCATGCGTGCGGGCTGTCTACGATTGGGCCTGGTCGGACGCCGAGCGCGATTTCAGGCGCGCGATCGCCCTGGCGCCCTACCCAACGGCCCACCACTGGTTCGCCATCAACCACCTGGTGCCCGTCGGACGTTTCGACGAGGCGGCCAGGGAATTGCGCTACGCGCTGGAACTCGATCCGCTCGCGCTGGCCATCAAGACCAGCGTCGGCATGAACAGCTACTTTGCCGGCGAGTACGACGCCGCCGTGCGAGAGCTGTCCAAGACACTCGAACTCGACGAAGGTTTCGGCATGGCGCACTTTGTGCTCGGGGCCACCTACACCGAGATGTCCCGGTATGCCGATGCGTTCGTTGAGCTGGCCGCTGCCGTGAGCCTGTCGGGGAGGAGTCCGGAGATCCTCGCGGCAGTGGGATACCTGCACGGCATGTCGGGTGACGTCGACGCGGCACGCGACATCCTGGACGAGATGTCAAGACTCGCTCGCGAGCGGTATGTTTCTCCGGCCAGGCTCGCGCAAGTGCACGTGGCCCTCGGCGAGCGCGCGGAGGCGCTGGATCGCCTGGAGGCGGCGCACGCCGAACGGGCGGCCGACCTCGCCTGGCTCGGCGTTCGCCCCGTGTTCGCGAGCCTGCGGCGCGAGCCCAGGTTCGGCGCGATGCTGTCACAGATGGGGTTGGCACGATCGTAACGCTTCGAGAAGGGTGGCCTCGACATCGACTCGCAGCTTTCTCACCAACGGGCGGCCGGTTTCATTCCGCGGTTCAGACGCGACGCCTTAACCGGCTCGCTGGCGCTGCCCAGCACCAACTTGCGCATTGCCGCGATCCTGCTGATCGATGTCGTCGGCTTTACCGCAATGGGCGACGATGCCGTCCGGCAGGGGATCGTTGGCGCCGAGAAACTCGCCGAGACGATCAACCTGTGGCTCGGGGACATCTTCCAAACCATCGGCTTGTGCGGCGGTGACATCTACGCCGTGGCCGGCGATGCGATCCTCGCGGTGTGGTTCACCGGCGATGGGTTCGGTGAGGCCGACGCGGTGGCGGCTGCCCTGCAGGCCGGTCTCTCCGTCCAGGCGCAGGGGCAACGCCTTCCTGTCCGCGCCTCGGTGTGTTGCGGGCCCATCAGGTATTCCGAACTGGGCGGGCGCGAGGATGAATGGCATGGAGTGCTCGCCGGCAATGCGCTCGCTGAACTCGGCACGCTTGCCGGTGAGGTCGCACCGGGTACCGTCGTCGCGTCAGCGTCCGCGTGGCAACTCATCTCGCACCGCGCGAAAGGCACGCCACTCACTGGCGGTGCCTTTGAGGTCAAAAGCGTTTCCGCCGGGCGCGTCCTTCCCGCGACGCCACTGGCCAACGGATCGATCACCTCGCCACGGTTGAGGGCCGTCGTGCCGCGCATGGTCGTGGACTGGATGGATGCCGGCCTGGACCTCAACCGGGTTGGCCAGTTCAGGACCGTCAGCGTCCTCTTCATTCTGCTCGAAGGGATGGATCCCAATTCCGCGGCGAGCAAGGACGTGCTGCAGTCGGCAGTGGTGGCGGCGCAGGCCGCGTGCGCCGACCTGCAGGGTGCAATCTATCAAATGCTCGGCGATGAAAAAGGCGTCTCGATGGTGGTGGCCTACGGCTTGCCGCCGATGTCTCATGAAGACGACGCCGCGCGAGCGGTGAGGACCGGCTTCCTGCTGCAGCAAGCGGTCACCGGACTCGGGTTGACCCCGTCGATCGGCATCGCGACGGGTCGCGCGTTTTGCTGCGTCTATGGCGACGGCAACCGCAGCCAATTCGCAATCGTCGGACCGCTGATGAACCTCGCGGCCAGGCTGATGCAGGCGCGCAAGGGCATCGTCTGCGACGCCGACACCTTGAGCGCCGCTCGCCAGCATCGCAGCGTCGACGCCCGTGAGCTCCCGCCGCTGAAATTGAAAGGAAAGGCGGCACCCGTCGTCTGCTACGCGCCATTCGAATCCGGGGTTCGGGATGATCTGCCGGGCGATCACGATAGTGATGCGCCCCTGATCGGACGAGTTGAGGAGCTCACGCTGGTTGATGAGGCCCTCAGCCGACTCAAGGGCGGGAGTGGCGGCGCGGTGGTCATCGAGGGCGAACCGGGCATCGGCAAGTCCCTGATGGTGGCCAGGGCCCTGGCGAATGCGCAGTCGCTCGGCGTGAGGAGCCTGGCCGGGTTTGCCGACGACATCGAGCAGAGCACCTCCTATTTTCCCTGGCGGGACGTCCTGACCAACGTCTTCGCGATTGCCGGCCTCAGTCCCGCCGCCGCCGGCGAGCAAGTGAAGCTCGAGCTCGGTGCCGACGCGCCACTCGCGCCGCTGCTCAATTCGCTGTTCTCGCTCCGTCTCGAGGAGACGCCCGAAACGATCAGGCTGAGCGCGGTCGCCCGCGCCGAGACCACCCGGCGAATCCTGCTCGAGCGGCTGGCGCGATATGTCGCGGGCACGCCGACGCTCCTGGCGCTGGAAGATCTCCACTGGTTCGATTCGGCGTCGTGGTCTCTTCTCAACAGCGTGGTTGACGCCAGGTTGCCGATCCTGGTCGTCGCGACGACGCGGCCCAGCGGCGGGGATGCCGAGGCGTCGTCTCGCCTCCTCAATGCGCCGGCGTGCCAACACTTGATCCTGCCTGGCCTGGCGGAGGAGCAAACCGCAGCCGTGTTAGCCCGCGCGCTTGGCGCCAGCCGGACGGCGCCGGACGTGGCGGCCTTCGTGCAGACGCGGACGGCGGGCAATCCATTTTTCGTGGGCGAGCTCGCCAAGGTATTGAAAGAAGCGCGAACCGTCCTGGTCGTCGGCGGGCAGGTGGTGATGTCCACGGAAGTCTTGCTCGCCGGGACGGACCTCGACGCCGTGCTCACGGCGCGAGGCATACCGGCGACGCTCGAGGGGGCGATCCTCGCGCGCGTGGACCGCCTGCCTCACGTCCAGCAGCAGGTGATCCGCGCCGCCAGCGTGGTGGGCCGGACGTTTGAATTGGCGACGCTCGGCGCCGCGCTGCCAACCGCCGCCCAGGCGACGCTCGCGCGGGATATCGAGTCGCTCGTGAACGAGGGGCTGATCGCGCCCACGCGAACCACTCATGCGGCGCTCGCCTACGAATTCCGCCACGTGCTCTTGCGCGATGTCGCCTACCACGGCATGTCGTTCGCGGAACGGCGGCAACGCCACAAGGCCGTCGCGCTGTGGATGGAGCAAACCACCGAGGGGCGGGCCGGCCTGCTCGATACCCTGTTGGGCTACCACTTCCGCGAAGCCGGCGAGACGCCCGATGCGGTTCGTTACCTCGCGCGCGCCGGCGAAGCCGCGGTGAAGAGCTACTCGAACAAGGAAGCGGCGACGCTCATCGCCTCGGCGATTGCGCTCGAGGGCGACCGGCACTTGACGAAGGCCGCCCGTGGCAAGCGGGGCGCGTTGGAACTGCTGCTCGGCCGCGCGCACCTGGCCCTGTCGAGAAACACCGAATCAAAGCGCTCCAGCGAAGCGGGACTGGCCCTGGTTGGCGACAAGGTCCCAGCCTCGGTCGCTCATCTGGGTGTTCGCGTGATTGGTGAAACGCTGCGGCAGACCTATTACCGCTGGGTCCCCGCGGCTCGCAGAGTCACGAGTGAAGAACAGCGGGCCACGCTCAGCGCCGCCGCGATCGCCCTCGAGGGCCTGGCCGAGATCTATTTCTACGACGGCGATGGCCTCAAGAGCCTCTATGCGTCGCTGCGCATGCTCAATCTGGCCGAGCTGCTCGGCCCTTCACCTGAGCTCGCGCGCGCCTACGCGGCGGTGAGCGGGATCACCGGCCTGCTTCAACTCCGCAACCTGGCGGCCAGCTATCGTCGTCGCTCGCTGGAGATGCTGGCCGCGATCGACGACCCGGGCGCGGCGGCGTGGGCCTGCAACCTGCTCGGCATCTCTCGCACCGGCACGGGCGATTGGGAGGATGCACTCAGCCTGTACCGTCGCACCGGTGACATCGCCGGCCCGTTGGGAGAACGCCGCCGCTTGATGGACGCGATTGAAGGATGCGCCATCGTGACGGCGTGCCGCGGCGACTGGCGGGCGGCGCTCGATGGCATTGAAAAGATGCGGCTGGTGGCCGCCGGCGACGCCGACCAGCGCTATCTGCTCCTCGCCTATCGGGAACAGGCGTTCCTTGAACTGCAGAATGGCCGCTTCGACGAGGCGGCGCGCATCCTGCCGCTCATCAAGGCCGAGATCGATCGCGGCATCAAAGCCGAAGAAATCGTGACGCGACAGGACTATCACGGCATCGCCGGCACGCTGGCGCTTGAGCGCGGCGACGCGACCGAAGCAGCCGTGCAGGCGGATGCCGGACTGGCGGTGTCGATGGGCCTTTCCGGCAGCGGCAGCTACGCGAACCGCTACTGGACCATGTTCCTGATCGGGCGGATCTATCTCAATCTCTGGCGCCGGGCAATCGAAACGCGATCGGGATGCGAGGAAGTGTTCGCGCGCAAAACGGACACCGTGTACCGGCTCCTGAAACGGCTGACGACTGCTCACCCGATCGCGGTGCCGTCGGCCTTTGTGATCCGCGGGGGTTCGGAATGGCTGAGAGGCCGGCACCGGCGCGCAAAGACATACTGGCAGCATGCGTCATCCGCCGCGTCGGCGCTGGACATGCGCTACGAAGTGGCACTGGCGCGCCAGGGTCTTCTGCGTCTCGAGGGCGATGGCGACATTTCCACCGTGCCGGTGGGCGGCCTGCCCCTCCTGGACACACTCCAATGATCGATCCGCTTCTCGAGCAGACCGTGACCCTGGCCGCACAGCGGCTCAATGCCGATCTCCATCGCGATCTGCCGTCTGCGACGTCTCACCTCGAACGCCACCTGAAACGCGTGCCGTCGCTGACCCATCCGACCACCACCCTGGTGCCCGAAGCATTCCCGAGCCTGGCGCTCCCCCACTGGATGACGCCGAGTGCGGCGCGGCCCGGCGACAGCGAGTTCCTGGCGGACGTGGCCTACTCGACGTTCAGCGGCTACTACGCGATTCGGCTGATCGACAACCTCACCGACCGGGACGGGCCGGCGGAACTCCCCGCCCTGCTTCCCACGGCCGGGTATTTCCATTGGCGCTTCCTGCAGCCGTATCTCAAGCATTTCCCGCACGGTCACGACTTCTGGCCGGAGTTCCATCGGGTCTGGAGCGACCAGGCGAACGCCACGGTGGAAGACGCGTTGGAGCCGGAGATTACCGAGGATACGTTCTACCAGGTCTCGTCGAGAAAGTTCGGCGCGAGCAAGGTTCCGCTCGCCGCGGTCGCCTTCCGCCACGGCATGCCAACGCACCTGCAGGCTTGGTACGAATTCGTGGACGTCCTCGGCGCCTTCGTCCAGTTCATGAACGACTTTCTCGATTGGCGGCACGACGATGAACACGAGATCAACACGTTCCTGCAGAGCGAGTCGCGCCGGCGGCGCGCGCCGGGTGAAACGCACGCGGAGTGGTTCGGCCGCGAGGGCTGCAGCTGGGGCACCGATCGTCTGCGGCTTGAAATGCGCAAGGTTTCCGAGCTGGGTCGTCGTCTGTCGAATGACGACGCGTCCCGTTGGATTGCCGTCCGCGAAGAGGTGCTCGAGCGACAACTCGATCGGGCTGCGGCAAATCCCTTGGCCACAGGAGAAGGCTCGTCGTCCCTGGGCGATCGCAATTCCGAACATTAGCAGGCTGCTAAAATACGCAGCCTGAAGGCAAAATGCACAAGGCCAAAGGCCAAAGATCTCAGATCGTGCGCGACTTCTGCCCGGTTTCGCCTTGTGCCTTCTGCCTTGTGCCTTTGGAGAGATGGCTTTTTCGGCAACCTGCCCGAGGTGATGAGGTTGCCGGCGCGTTGAATCGGGTTTGCAAACATGCTAGGCTCCGCCGGGCAAATCCGGCGGACGCGGTCAGAAGAGGAGATCAAGATGGCTCAGGACTCGCGAAATCGGGGAGATGATGCGGTCGGCCGGTTCGTGGCCGCGGTTGAAACCAGCGTTGAATTCGGCAACACGCTCAAAGGCGGCGACCGCGACAAGATTGCCGCGGCGCTCAAGCAGTATCGAATTGAGTTGGCTCCCAAAGAGCAGGACCAGTTCATCAACGCCTGCATCGGCCTGGCCTCAGTAGGGGGCTGGGAGCCCCTGAACGAGATACGCAAGTCGCTGCTGATGCCGCCTGGAGCGGGCATCATGGGTTGACGACGATGTTGGGCTGCACCGCCGCGCGGTAGTGAAAGAGCGCGCGCTCCGGGAATTGCGAGCCGCAGGGGCGGGCCGCGTGAGCGGCCCTCCGTTGCCCGCCAGGTTCTGCACCAACTTCGGCGGGTACGGTCGCGGCGTGCCTGATGCCGTCGTCGAGGCGACCTGCGAGGAGGACGTCTGTGCCGTGCTTCGCGTGTCTCGCCAATTGGGGATCCCGGTGGCGGTCAGGGGCACCGGCCATTCCTCGAATGGCCGGCTCGCCATCGCGGACGGCGGCATCCTGCTCGTCAACGCCACGCCCGCCGACCCCGACGTGATCGTCAGCCCTGGCCTCGCGGACATCGAGGCCCGGGCGCAGTGGCGCGCCGTCGAAAGCCGCCTTAATCACGCCGCCGCCTCTGTGCGAGTGCTCACCGATACGCTGACGCTCAGCGTCGGCGGTACGATCTCGGTCGGCGGCTACGGTGTGCGCTCGATTCGCTGGGGCGCGCAGGTGGATCACGTCGAGTCGCTTCGCATTATTCTCCCGGACGGCACACCGGTCGAATGCAGCGCCGATCACAATCCCGAGCTGTTCCGATTTGCGCTCGGCGGAATCGGTGCCGTGGGGGTGATCGAACGCGTGCGGATCCGCACCCAGTCGATGCCGGCCTTCTCTCGCGCATACGTCGGCACCAGTCGAACCTGGCGGCAGGCGCTCGAGGCTCTGCGGGAGATCGCGTCGATGCCGCAAGGCGACACCCTGGACGACGCACCGGCGGAATTGAGCGCCACGTTCTTCACAGATGGACGGTGCCTCCTGCGACGGCGTTACTATTTCGCGACGCGCGAGGAAGCCGAGGTGGCTGTGTCTCCTGGCCTCCCAGTGATTGCCAACGCGAAGGCTGAGCCGGTCGATCGCGCGTCCTGGTTTTCAGAGGCCGACGATGTGGACCGTTGGCTGGCACAGTTCTCCGGTACCCGAAAGGTGTGGGCGGACTATTTATTGGACTACCTGCAGTTCTGTGAGTTCATGACGGAAATCGAACGGCGCGCCAGGAGCGGCCACGAGGGCCATCGCTATCTCCCGTCCGTGTACGTCCTGGCGATCCGGATTCCTTCTCCAGCGTCTGCGGCGAAGGGTTTCGTCGCGGCGAGTGCGCTCTCACCATCCGCCGGGGCGACGGGTGCGTATCGCTTCGGCTGCGGCTTGTATCACATGGTTCCGGAAAACGACGCAGCCGGTGTGGCCGCGACGATTGCCGCGTGCGAGGATCTGGTCAACCGCTGCATTGAGCTTGGCGGCCGGCCGTATTTGCATGGCGTGGCGTCCATGTCGGAATTCACCCGGCGGCAGGTCTACGGTGACGATTACGAGCGCCTCCTGCAGTTGCGCCGGCAGCACGACCCGGACGGGCTCTTCAACGGCGGATGGTTTCGCCGAGGTTGACGGGGCACTATCATGGCCGACACCATTACCATTGACCTTCGCCGGATGCTCGAGGATCTGAGCAAGCGCGAACCGGAGCGACGCCTCCAGTTCATCGTGTCGTTGCACCCCGACGCCAGCGCGGCCGGGGTCGCGGCGGTCGGCATGACCATCGATGATGACATCGCCGCACCTCGACTCCTGCTGGGCCGCATGACACCGGAGCAGGCACTGGCTGCGGCAAGACTGGACACCGTCGAGCGCATCGAGTGCGACTCAGGTGGCGTCAAGGCGCTCGGCGGGTTCAAGGCTTAAGCGGCACGCTTGGCGCGGGGCCGATCGCCAGCGCCGCTTGTTCGACGTCGAGCCGCCCGTATCCGTAGAGTGGGTCCCACCCGGGCGGGCCGAGATTGTCCGCTGTCGAAGCGATCAGATCCCAGATCTGTATGTTGGTTGCGAAGCGGTGGGCTCCCCACACCACCGCGGCGCCGCCCGCGACGTGCGGACACGCCGGGCTGGTGCCGCTCATGACGCCAAAGGTGCCGCCCGGGAACGTCGAGCGCACCATCCAGCCGGGGGCCGATAGCTCCACTTCAGGGCCGCGGCTGCTGAACGGCACGATGACGTTCGCGTTGTCGATCGCCGACACCGCGATCACCACCCGGTAACGGGCGGGCTGCGCCACCGTGTCCATGGTTGGACCCGTGTTGCCGGCCGCCGCCACCAGCAGCACACCCGCGCCAAACGCCGCGTTGCACATGGTCTCCAGCGCCGTCGGCGCGTCGAATCCGCCGAGGCTCATGTTGCCAATCTGGATCTGGTTCTGCACGCACCAGTTGAGGCCACTGATGACCGCGCTCCAGGTGCCGTCGCCGCTGCTGGACAGCACCTTCACCGCATACAAACTGGCTTCCGGGGCCACGCCGACGATGCCGGAGCCGTTGACCGCCGCGGCGATGGTGCCGGCGCAGTGGGTGCCGTGGCCGTTGGTGTCCATCGCGGTTTCGCCGGGTACGAAACTGACGCCGCCCTTGAAGTTCGGCGACAAGTCCGGATGCGTCCAGTCGATCCCGGTGTCGAGCACCGCCACCTTGATGCCCTTGCCGCGTGAGCATCCCCACGCTTGCGGCGCCTTCACTTGTTGCACGCCCACGGGGACGGTCTCGATCTCGGGCGTCGGCTGTCCTTCGAAAGCCAGCGTCCCTGGCATCGCGTAGCACGGCCCGTCTTTTTCAACCATCGCGACGTTGGGATTGGCGCGCAGCGTCTCGATCTCCTCGTGGGTCAGCGAGAGGGACACGATCGGCGCCTGGTACAGGTTGACCTCGAAGCCAATCTCCCACCGCTCCAGGCCCGACGGCAGGCCGCCCAGGTGAGGGAACCTCGCGGCGTCGAAGAAGTTCACCCGCGAAGAAATCGCGTCCGTCACGATCTGCACCTTGTCCGACTTGTCCCGGCGCTGGTCCTTGGGCTTGAACGTGATAATCATCGGGGTTCGAGTGGGGCCGGCCATGTGTGCCTCCAGGCGCAGACGGGTAGACGCGGCCGGAATACTAGATCCACCGCCACCAAATCACAATCCCCCAATCGAGGTACCATTGATGTTGGCTGACCCGTCAACGAACTTGGCCTGCCATGAAATTGGGGAAACGCTCGCGATCTGCCCGATAATGATCCTTGCCTGCTAGAACGGAGGGACCCCGTGGCCGCTTACTCCCGCCTGTCCGTACTGGTCGTCGTCGTCGCACTCGCTGCCCTTGCCTACAGCTGTAGCCCCACTGAGCTACCCATGGCGCCAACGTCACTGACCGATGGCGTCATCCTCTACGAACACGCCAACTTCCTTGGGAACTCGGCGCACCTGACTGCGGATGTCTCCGACCTGCGAGACTTCCGCGGGCCATGCATCCAGGGCGACGACGCCTCGTCGCGCGATTGGAACGACTGCGTGTCATCCGTGCGCGTGGCGCCGGGCTGGAGTGCCACGCTCTATCGCGGCACGAACTACCACGACGACGCGCTCGAGATTACCGGCGATGTGGCCAACCTGCAGTTGGTGCGTGAACACGATTGCGCCCAGGGCGGCCTGAACGATTGCGTCTCGTCCGTGCGCGTGCG
>JBDTMB010000073.1:0-16352 GCA_039934485.1 Vicinamibacterales bacterium | reverse complement strand
CCGTCGAGCCTGAACATGTCCGAAGCCATCTGACTTACTCCCTGGAGACTGCGAGCATCACCAACCACCCGGACACGGCGGCCATCAATCCCACCAGTGCCGGCGACATCATGCCAATTCCCTTGCCGGCCGTCATCACCTGGACCGCCAGCACCGTGCCGACGCCGAGGACCATCGCGACGATCGCGTGGCGGGTTTGCGCGGCGGCAACGTACAACCCACCGAGGATCGGCACGAACAGGCTGACCCCGAGCAGGGTGTAGAAGATCGTCAGCGCGCCGATCACGCTGGGCGACACGATCGCAAGCGCGGTGCCAAACGCGCCGGCGACGACGGTCGTGCCGCGTGCCACTCGCAGGACGCGCTGCTCATCGGCCTGGCGATTAACGAACCGCTTGTAGAGGTCCTGCGAGAGCGACGTGGTGAGCATGAACAACACGGCATCCGCCGCGCTCAGCTCGGCCGAGAACACCGCCGCCAGTCCCAGCGTGCCCACGGCCACGGGCAGTCCGTGCATGAGGATCATCGGCAGCGCCTGATCGGGAGTCTCGAGCGCGGGAAACCTGAGGCGCGCGATCATCCCGAGCACGACGGGGATGATGGCGTAGAGAAACAGCCCCAACGCGTTCAGTCCGGTGCCCAGTCGAACGGCGCGATCGTCGCGAGCGGCGTAGAGTTTCTGCAGGATGCCTGGCGACACCACAAACGCCGGGCCGAGCAGCGCGAGATAGACGATGCCCGACGGCCCGCCAGACCAGAAATTCCAGTAGTCGGCCGAGGGCACCGGCATCGCCGTCACCGCGCTCCATCCGCCAACCGCCGCGAGCGCCAGCGGCAGCGCGATGGCAAACCCCGCGATCTTCACGCTGAGCTGGACCATGTTCACCCAGGCGCCGCCCTTCAGTCCGCCGGCCGACGAGTAGATGGTGATGAGGATGCCGCCGATGGTGCAGCCGACCCACTTTGGCGCCCCGGCGACGACCGAGAGAATCGACGACATCGCGATGAGCTGTCCGGCGAGGATCGCCAGCGACCCAAACCACAGCAGCACCGCCACCAGGCCGCGCACGCTCGCGTGGTAGCGGAATTCCAGGTAGTCGCCGACGGTGCGCAGGTCGTGCTCGGCCGCGACGCGCCGCATCGCCGGACCGATCCAGAGCGCCAGCACTGTCGAGCCAACGGCGGCGCTGCCCACCCACCACCACGCGGCGAGGCCGTCGCGGTAGCCGAGCGCGGTCGCGCCGACCGTGGACCCGGCGCCGATGTTGGCGGCGAGCAACGTGGAGAAGAGCAGCCCCGGCCCCATTGCGCGGCCGGCGACGAAGAAATCTTTCGCGCCCTTGACCTGCCGGCCGATCCACAGGCCAAGCGCCAGCAGGCCAAGCGAGTAGAGCAGGAGGAGTGCCAGCGAGAGGTTCACGAGACTCGCTGCATGATAGCGGAGAGCCGCGACGATTGACCACCGTCATTCCCTTCTCCCGAAGGTCGGCTATAATTCGCGTGGGAGGCGTGCCATGATTCGCCGAGTGCCGGTCGTCGCCGCGCTGCTTCTGATCAGTAGCTTTCACGCTGCTGGTCAGGCGCCTTCCCCTCCAACCATCGAGTCCGTGCTGGCGAAGATGGCCGACTATGTCGCCGCCTATGGTGAAAAGGCGTCGCTTATCGTCGCCGTTGAGAAATACTCGCAGAGCGTGCTCCTCGAGGGCTCGCCGGTCCAGGCCCGGCCGCGGCAACTGGTGGCGGAGTTCGCGATCGTCAAGACCTCCGGAAATCCCAGTTGGGTCGGCTTTCGCGACGTCGTTGAGGTGAACGGCGAGGCGCTGCGCGATCGTCGAGATCGCCTCGTGTCCCTGTTCACCAGGACGGCCGGCGATCTCAGTGAAGTCGCGCGCATCGCCAACGAGAGCGCCCGCTTCAACGTCGGTCCGGTCGTACGCAACTTCAACGTGCCGACCGCCGCGATGTTCTTCTTCAGGCCCGAACACCTGCCGCGTTTTCGGTTCACGCGCGAGGGCACCAAGAAGATTGACGGCGTCAACACCTGGGAGATTGCCTTCAAGGAGACGCGTTCGCCGACGTTCGTGATGAACCGGGCGGGCCAGGACGTGCCGATCGACGGCGCGCTGTGGGTCAACCCCGACGATGGCACGGTGGTCAGGACGCGCGTGCACATGGCGCACTTTGCCGATCAGGTGATCTCGCCGATGCAGCAGGCGCCGGAGCAGTTGCCGCCCGACAATCCCACTGGACACGTGGCCGCGCCGACGAGGAACGTCGACACCTTGAACCTGAAACCCATCGAGACCGCTGCGGAGATCGACGTCACCTTCCGGCCCAATCCCGACCTCGGCCTCTGGCTCCCCTCGACGATGGAGGAAACCTACAACGGGCCGGTGCGGATGTCGGCCGCGGTCGCACCGTCGATGGGTCACGCGACCACGCGGGCAAAGTATTCGGAATTCAAGCAGTTTGCGACGGCCGGCACGATCGTGCTGCCGAAACAACGGTGACGATGCCGCGACCTTGCGTGCGCCACGCGGTGGCCGTCTTCGGGATCCTGCTTTCGCTGGCGGCCACCCTGCGGGCCGCGCCGCCACAGCAGTCGGCGCCTGTGTTTCGCGCGGGGATCGACGTGCTGACGATCGAGGCCTCGGTGCTCGATTCCGGTGGCCTGCCGGTTGGCGATCTGAAGCCCGGTGATTTCACCGTGACGATCGATGGCCGGCCCCGCACGGTGGTGTTTTCCGACTTCCACGGCGGGCAATCCACTGGGGCGGCTCAAGGCCAGGCGGCGCCCACCCGTTCGGCCGCCAATGGCGCCGACGGCCGAATCGTCGTATTCGTCGTTGATCGGGATTCACTCGCCAGTGGCAAAGAGCTCGCCGTCGTCGAGACCGCTGGCACCATCCTCGATAGCCTCGGACCTGCCGATGCGGTGGGATTGCTCGGGATCCCGGTCGGCAGCGTTGAACTGACGCGAGACCACGACCGCGTTCGCACCGCGCTGTCGATGATGAGCGGCACCCGGCCACGGCAGGCCATGTACCGCGATCGCAACCTCACGTGGGAGGAGGCCCTGGGCTACGAGCGGCGGGACCCGCGCCTGATCGCGGAGGTCGTGGAGCGGGAATGCTACAACATCCCATCCGATCCAGGAGGCTTGAACCACCGGTGTCCCGACGATCTGATCACGCAGGCACGGGAGCTCTTGCAAGCCGGCCGAGTGCAGGTGCAGTCGACGACCTCGGCGTTGTCGTCGCTGGTCGAGCGGCTGGCTCCGCTGCGAGGCTCGAAACACGTCATTCTAATCTCTGGCGGACTGCCATTTGGCCAGGACCTGCTGCCGCACTTCGACGGCTTCGCCCGCAGCGCGGCAGCCGCCCAAGTGGTGCTGTACGCAATTCACGTAGACCAACCCGACGCCGACGCTGCTGACCGAAAGATCATCGCGTCTGCGTTTGGCGGGCGCGACCTGACGCAAGGCCTCACGGCGCTGACAGGCATGACTGGCGGTGCGTTCTTCAGCGCCGTGGGCCACGCCACGGGTGTCTTCGATCGAATCAAAACCGAGATCAACAATTTCTACGTGCTGGGCGTTGAAAGCGCGCCGGACGACCGCCCGGGAACGACAGAGTCGCTGAAGGTCGCCGTCGCCAGGACGGGTCTGAAAGTGCGAACTCGCAACCAGATAGTGTTCCGCCCCAGCGCTCTTGCCGCCGCCAACTCGGATCGCGTGAAGGCAATGCTCGAGCAGCCCACCGATGTCGAAGGGCTGACGATGACAGTCTCGGCCTATTCCACCCGCGGCACGGACCCGAGCACGCTGCGCGTGCTGATCGCGTCCGAAGTGGGCGCCGACGCGACCCGTTTGCCGGTGGACTGGGGTTACTCCGTGCTCAATGACGGGAACGTCGTGGCCACCGGACGAGAGACATTCGACACTGGCTCAGCCGGACCGTGGATCGCCACGGCATCCGCCAAGCTTCTGCCTGGCCGCTATCGCCTGCGCGTGGCGGCGACCGACGCCGCCGGCCGCGCGGGCGTGGCCGATGTCCCTCTGGCCGTTGGCCTCCGCGTGGCCGGTGACGTGCAGATGAGTGACTTGATCGTTGGCGTCGCCGACGCCGGAAAGTTGCAGCCTCGCGATCGAATCGCACGAGGAGCGCCCGTGTCAGCGCTGATTGAACTGATGTCCCGCGATCCCGTCCGGCTTCAATCGGCGCGCGCGGTCATCGAAGTGATCCCCGACGGGGCGGTCGATCCCGTTCGACGGTTCGTGATGGCCGCGCGGACTGGCGCGTCCGACGCGATCTTGCTGAATGCCGTGGAGATCGACACCGTGGCCCTGGCCCCGGGCCGCTACACGGCAACGGTCATCGTCTTCCTGGACAACCAGCCCGTGGGTCGCGTGAGCCGAGCGTTCGAACTTGCCGCCACTCGGTGACGCCGTCACCTCTTCAGGTCGCGTACCGCGGGGAGGTTGGGAATTCCCGTGGCCTCGGTGACCGCGCGCACGATGGCTCGCGCCATCACGTCCGCGGCGAGGGCACCGACCTGCGTGATGTCCACCTCGCCCGTAAACTTTCCAGTGGCGAGCGAGAACACTGTGTCGCCGTCACCCATCGTGTGCGACGGAAAGATCGCGCGCGCGAACCCATCGTCGGCCATCAGCGCCATGCGGTGCACTTGCGACTTGGTGAGCGTGGCGTTGGTGGCGACGAGGCCGATGGTGGTGTTTTCCCCGGCGCGAGGACGCGGGCCCGTCTGGCCCGTACGCAGCAGGGTGCGCGCATCGGCAAAGGTGCCGTCCGGGTTACGCACGCCCGCCACAACCTTGCCGGTATCCGGATCGATGATGTCGCCCACGGCATTGACGGCGACGATGGCGCCGACGGTGAGGCCGCTCGGCAGCGTGATGCTGTAGCTGCCGAGCCCCGACTTCATCGCGCGGCCCTGGCCGCCGCTCTTGCCGACAGTCGCCCCGGCGCCGGCGCCAATCGTGCCTTCGCGAACCGGCGCGGACGACGCGTCAACGGCGGCGCGATAGCCGCAATCGGCGGTGGGGCGGATCTTCGGGTTGCCGCCGACCGGCAAGTCAAACAGGATGGCCGCCGGGACGATCGGCACCTTGGCGATGCGCACATCCCAACCCATGTTGTGTTCTTCGAGCCACCGCACGGCGCCCGTCGCGGCATCGAGTCCAAACGCGCTGCCGCCGGCGAGCACCACGGCGTTGACCTTGTCCACCATGTTCGACGGATCGAGGAGGTCGGTCTCGCGCGTGCCGGGCGCGCCGCCGCGTTGCGAGACGCCGCCCACCGCGCCTTCGCCGTCAACGAGGATCACCGTGCAACCGGTCGGCCGCTCGGCCAGCGTGTGGTGCCCGACCTTGATGCCGGTGACGGCGGTGATGGTTCGGTTCGGGCCGGCGGCGGGCGCCGGCGCCTGGCCGCCGAACGTCGCAATGGTCGCCAGGGCAACCAGGCCAAGAGTGAAGGCCGGCAGTTTCATGAGTGCTCCCCACAGCGGCCGCGCTTCGATGCCGCGATCACGAATGATAGCGGAAGTTGAGGCACTATAGGTGCTCATGACTATCGCCGTGCTCCTGCTCATCGTGTTGATCGCGGGCCCGGTGGCTCCTGCGGCCGCGCAGGCGCCGCCGGCGTCCCGGTTCGGCATCACCGACAACTCGTTCCTCATCGAAGAGGCGTTCAATCAGGAAGCGGGCATCTTCCAGAACATCTTCGTGATGGCGCGTAACACCGACAACGAGTGGGACGGGTCGTTCACGCAGGAGTGGCCCGTGGTGTCGCAGCGCCACCAGTTCTCGTTCACGCTGCCGTTCTCGGCGGTGTCCAACGCGATGGCGCTCGGCGACCTCGGGCTGAACTACCGCGTCCAGGTGACGGATGGCGAGGGGCGCTTTCCCGCGTTCTCGCCGCGCCTGACCCTGCTGTCGCCGACGAGCGCCGAACGCCGCTCCCTGGGTGGCGGCGGGATCGGCTGGCAGGTCAACCTGCCGTTCAGCAAGCAGGCCGGCCGGATGTTCTTCCATGGGAATGCGGGGACGACGCTGCTGCCGGTAGAAGCGAGCGCGACGTCGACACGCGAGTGGTCTAACGCGCCGTTTACCGGAGGCAGCGCTATCGTCGCGGTGACGCCGATGTTCAACCTGATGCTCGAATCCCTGGTGGTGTGGACGCACGAGGAGGGTGTGCGGGAACCCAGCGTCACCGTCTCGCCGGGATTCCGCCTCGGGTGGAACCTGGGCGATCAGCAAATCGTGATCGGCATCGGTGTGCCGGTGACGCGCGGCGATCGGCACGACACGGCCGTCCTCGGCTACTTCTCGTACGAGTTGCCCTTCAGGCACAAGTAGGACCGCCCGCCTCGACCTATATTGTGAACTGCGTCGCGATACTCGCCAGGCTGCAGTTCAACGGTAATCATCCGCGCTGCCGTATCATGTCGCGATGATGCGTGTGCTCGCGGCGGTGGTCGCCGGAAGCGTCCTCATTGCGGGCTGTGCCAAGAAGCCGGCGGTGACGCTGCCGCCCGCAGTCCGGACGACGTTCAACTCGTCGTTCGTCGACATCATTCCGCTGCCACGGACGGTCGAGCCACACGCCGGGGCAGGCTTCACGATCACGGCCGACACGGTGGTGGCGGTGTCGCCAGGTGACGATCGGAGTGCCTGGATTGCCCACTACCTCTCGGACCTGATTGGGCTCGCTGCGGCGCCACAGTCGCCGCACGTCGACATGAGCGGTGGCCCGATTCCTCCGGGCGCCATCTCGCTCGAGCTCGGCGGTGCCGCCGACACCGGCGTCGAAGGCTACGAGCTCAGTGTGGCGCCGGATCGGGTCACGATTCGCGCCAGCCAACCGGCCGGCCTCTTCTACGGCGTGCAGTCGTTCCGGCAGTTGCTGCCGGCCTTCGTCGAATATGAGGGCGTGAGGCCAGACAAGACGCGCCCGGTCACCGCCGCCCCCGGCCGCATCATCGATGCGCCACGCTTCGCATGGCGCGGGGCGATGCTCGACGTCTCGCGCCACTTCCTGCCGGTGGACGACGTCAAGCGGTTTGTGGCCCTCATGTCGCTGTACAAATTGAACCGGCTGCACCTGCACCTCGCGGACGATCAGGGATGGCGGATCGAGATTGCGTCCTGGCCAAATCTTGCGGTCCAGGGTGGCCGAACCCAGGTGGGCGGCGGGGCCGGCGGCTTCTACACGCAGCAGCAATATGCCGACCTCGTCCGCTATGCGGCCGAGCGCTTCGTGACGATCGTGCCCGAGATCGACATGCCGGGCCACACCAACGCGGCACTGGCCGCCTATGGGGAGTTGAATTGTGACGGTGTTGCGCGCGAGCCGTACACCGGCGTGCAGGTCGGGTTTAGCGCGCTCTGCGTGGACAAGGAGATCACCTACACCTTCATCGACGACGTCGTGCGCGAGATCGCGGGCCTGACGACGGGTGCCTGGTTCCACATCGGCGGCGACGAGGTCAAGACGCTCACCGATGAACAGTACCTGCGCTTCATCGAGCGGGTGCAGACCATCGTCCAGTCGCACGGCAAGCAGATGATCGGCTGGGATGAGATCGCGCCGGCGCCGTTCCTCAACACGTCAGTGGTCCAACATTGGCGGCCAAAGACGACGCCGGCCGCGGCGGTGGCCAAGGGCATTCGGATCATCATGTCCGTGGCGAACAAGGCCTACCTCGACATGAAGTACGACGGCACGACCGCCATTGGCCAGTCGTGGGCGGGATATGTGGACGTGGAGACGGCCTACGACTGGGATCCCGCGTCGATGGCGGCCGGTGTGCCGGAGTCGGCGCTCCTCGGCGTCGAGGCGCCGCTGTGGTCCGAGACGCTGGTAACGATCCGGGACGTCGAGTTCCTTGCGTTCCCGAGGCTGGCCGGCATCTCCGAGGTTGGGTGGTCGCGGGCCGACGCTCGCGACTGGAACGCGTTCAAGGTCCGCCTCGCCGCACACGGGCCGCGGCTCACCGCCCTGGGCGTGAACTTTTACCGTTCACCCCAGGTGCCCTGGAAGCACTGATCGCGTCGTTCTCCGGTCGCACCCGGGCCAGCGCGGATTACGCCGCGAACTTGTTGGCGTCCTTGGTGGTGGCGGACGAGGCTCGCTTCACGCACAAATAGGACCGCCCGCCACACCTCCTACATCGTGATCTGTATCTCGAGACTTACCTGGTTGTTCGCCGTATTGGACTCCGCCTGTGCCGCCGCAACCGAAGCCGTGTTGGTGATGCCGCCATCATTACGCGGTGCCACCACCACCGTGATCGTCACACTCGCCCCCGGCGCGAGCGATCCGAGCGCGCAGGTAATCGTCGAGATGCCGGAGCAGGTGCCCTTCGTGGTCGTGACCGAGGTCAGCGCCACATCCGGGGACAGCACGTCCTGGGCCGTCACGGCCGTCGTCGTCACATTGCCGATATTTGAAACCACCAGCGTGTAGGTGAGGGGATCCCAGAACCTGGATGGGTTCGCCGAGGCCGTCAATGTCAGCGCCAGATCGGGGCCCGCCGTCGAGAGCACGAGCACCTTGGCGAGAGACGCCTTGCAATTGTTGGTTTCAACCGATTCGGCCACGAGCTTGGTGTCGTCCGCACACGCCAGCAGCGAGTAGTTCCCAGCGACGGTGGCCGCGGGCACCGTGACCGTCACCGTGCCGGTAGACGACGCGGTATTGGCCAGGCTCGGCACCGAGCGCGTGCCGGTGAGCAGCTTGTCGGCCGCGTCCCAGGCGGCGTCGATCGACAGGTAGTACCGGGTTACCGAGGCCGCGGCTGTCGCGCCCTGATTCACCGTGGTGTCGGTGGCGGAGAATCTCCCCCCGGGAAGCACGCTGCCCGGCGGGTTGGAGATGGCCGACACCATCAGATCGGGCCGGATCACTTGCACCACCGAGGTGGACGCCTGGCAGTTGTTGGTTTCATTAGCCTCGACGACGACCTTCGTATCGTCGGCGCAGGCAATGAGGAAATAGGCGCCGAGCGCAGTGTTCGTCGGAACCGTCACCGTCGCGGTACCCGCCGATGAAATGCCTGGCAACAGGGAGGGGACCGAACGCCCGCCCGTCAACAGTTTGTCGAAGGTGCTCCACAGGGTATCCGTGGAAAGGTAATAGCGCGTTCCCGAGACTTGCGCGGCGCCGACTCCCTGGTTCAGCGTGGTGTCGGACGCGGACAGCGTGCCACCCAGTCCAATGAGCGCAGGAGGATTCGCCACGGCCGACACCGCCAGGTCTGGGCGCGCGACCGACACCGTCCCTGCGGCGGCCCTGCAATTGTTGGTCTCGTTCCCCTCCGGCACCAGCTTGGTGTCGTCGGCGCAAGCCACGAGGTAGTAGGTGCCGATGGCGGTGTTCGTTGGAACGGTCACCGTGACCGTTCCCGTTGACGAGATGCCGCCGGACAAGGCGGGCACCGAACGGGTACCTGTCAGGAGCTTATCGGTCGAACTCCACAGCGTGTCCGCGGACAGATAGTAGCGGTTGACTGAGGCCACACTGCCTCCCGAACCCTGGTTCGTGTTGGTATCGGTGATCGAGAACGTCACACCAAGTCCAGTGGCGGGCGGTGGTTCGCTCAACGCGGAGACCACCAGGTCGGCGTTGATGATTTGCCCGGTCGCCACCGACGCTCGGCAATTATTGCCTTCATTCGCCTCCGCATTGAGCTTGCTGTCATCCGCGCAGGCCAGGAGGTAGAACGTCCCGCTGACCAGCGTGGCTGGGACGGTCACCGTGATGCTACCCGTCGACGAAACATCCTTGGCCAAACCGGGCACGGCTCGTGTGCCCGTCAGGAGGATGTCGGACGCGCTCCATGCGGTGTCGGCAGACAGGTAGAAGCGGGTGACCGAGGTTGCGGCATCGGCAAGCCCGATGTTCAACGTGGTGTCGGCAGCGGAGAATCCGGTGCCCGGCCCGATCACCGCCGGGGGATTGGAGGTGGACGATACGGTCAAGTCCGGCTGGGCGATCAGGATCGTCGTCGCCGAGGACTTGCAATTGTTGTCCTCGTCAGACTCGAGGACCTGACTCCGGTAGTCCGCACACGCCAGCAGGTAATAGGGTCCCAGCGCGGTGGCGACCGGAACCGACATCGTGACCAGTCCCACGCTCGATGCGTTCGGGGGGAGCGCGAAGACCGGCCGGATGCCCGACAGCAGCGTGTCGGTGGCGCTCCACGATTGGTCGGCTGAGAGGTAGTAGCCGTTTTCGAAGCCCGGCGCGGCGGCGCCCTGGTTCACGGTGGTCTCGGTCACCGTGAAACTCGCATCGCGAGTGCTCGTGCCCGGAGGGTTGGACAGCGTCGTGACGAGCAAGTCGGGACGAGAGACGACGGTAGGGGTCGCCGCGCCGGCGCAGTTGTTGGTTTCATCCGACTCGGTGAGGAGTTGCGTATCGTCCGCGCAGGCGATCAAGTAGTACTGCCCAAGCGGCTGCGCGAACGACACGGACACGGTCTCGGTTCCTGTGCTCGATGTGCCGCCGGCCAGGTCCGACACCATTCGGAATCCGTCCATCAGCGTGTCGGTGGAATCCCACGCGGTGTCGGTGGACAGGTAGAAGCGTGTGACCGACGAGCCGCCACTGCCGACGCCGCGATTGTGCGTCGTATCGGTGACCGAGAAGAACTCACCGGGCGCCAGCATGGCGGGAGGGTCCGTCAGATTCGTCACCGCCAGGTCATCGTGGGCGTCGTCCACCACGATCGAATCGCCATTCGGGAAGCGCAAGGTGTAGGTTCCAGGACCCGGTGACGTCCACTGCCCGGAATAGACGCCATCGCCGGCCCCTTGATCGATGCCGCTGCCGCCATCGACGAGTGTGACCGCCTCGCCGGTTTCTTCCACGGCGACGATGACGTCGCCACGTGGCGCGGCGCAGTTGATGTTCAGCACCGCCAGGTCGATTGGCAGGCCAGGCGTGTTCACGATGACCGGCGCCATGGGCCGGAGACGCCTGGCAACGACGGAATCCGCGCAGGTCAGTGCGCCGTAGGCGTTGAGCCGCTTGCCGCTGATCGTGGTGTCGGCCATCGGCGCGTGGTCCTCGGCCCCGGCCAGGATGAGATTCTTGATCGCCGCCGCACTCCGTGTCGGATCCTCGGCCTTGAGAAGCGCGACCACCCCGGTGACATGCGGCGCGGCCATCGAGGTTCCGCTGAAGGTGCTGTACGTGTTGCCGGGCGTCGTGCTGCGGATGTCTTCGCCGGGTGCGCCGAGGTGAGCCGTGTACCGGCCGTAGTTGGAGAAATACGCGACCTCGTCGGATGAATTGGTGGCCGCGACGGAAATGACGTTGGGCAGGTAGTACGCGGCGGGGTACATCGGCGAGACGTCCGTGTCTTCCGCAAAATTGCCGGCCGCCGCCACGAAGAGAATGCCCGCTTGGCGGTGGGACTCAATCGCGTCGTACATGCCCTGTGAAAATTCGCCGCCCCCCCAACTGTTGTTGGTGGCAATGATATTGACCCCGCGCACGCTCTTCATCATCAACACGTAGTCCATGCATTCGATGGCGTCGGCGATGGAGCCGCTGCCGCTATCGTCCAGGAACTTGCAGGCCATCAGGCGCGTGTTCCAGCTGACGCCCACTATGCCGTTGCTGTTGTTGCCCACTGCGCCAATCGTGCCGGCGACATGGGTGCCGTGGCCGAAATCATCCATGGGGTCGGAATCATCGTTGACCGCATCGATGCCATAGCAGTCGTCGACATAGCCGTTGCCGTCATCGTCGATGCCGTTGGCGCTGCAGTCTCCGGGATTCCTGAACATGTTGGCGGACAGATCGGGATGGTTGTAGTCGACGCCGGTGTCGAGGATCGCGACGACGCCGTCGCCGCCGCCCGTGGTGATGCCCCAGGCCGCGGGGGCATCAATGTCGGCGCCGGGCACCCCGCCGGTTTGACCGGTGTTCTGGAGTCCCCACAGCAAATCGAAGGCAGGATCATCCGGCGCCCGTGGTGCTTGCAGGGAACGGACGAGCCAGTTCGGCTCGGCATACAGCACGTCAGGGTCACGGCGGTAGGAGTCGCTGACCGCCTGGGGGTCGCTACCGTGAGGAAGGCGGACCCGGTAGAGATTGTCGACGAGGTGCAAGGGTCTGCTCACCGAGGCGCCATGCCGTCGATGGGCCGACGCCCTGGCGGATGCTGATGCGCCGCGCCGAAACCGGACCAGGACCTCATCGGGCGCATGCGCGCCGGCGTGAGTGCCGCGCGCGGACGCTCGACGATCGGCCTGCGCGATGATGGCCGGCTGGCCGCTCGCGACCGCCACGCCGAGCAGTACGACGATCGCCGGGATGCGGAGGGGTGTCGCGGTCATGGTCAGTCACCTTTCGACGCGGCCCTGATCGCCTCGACCAGGCCTTGGGGTGTTACCCGGGCGATGCGCGTCCGCCGGAACTCGCACATTTGGGCGACGCGGCCGTCATCGGTGACCACGAGCATCTTCAGTCGTGGGTTCTCGACGAGGAGGTGTTCGAGCGGCATCGGTGCGTGCGGCCTGGCGACGATGACGACATCGGCCGCGCTGCGCGCCATCGCTCCCGGCAGATCGATCGCATGGTCGCAGGCGACGAGCTCCATGTCGGGCTGGGTGGTGACGGCCTGCTCAATGATGTCCTTCAGCATTCGAGGTGTCGCATCAACCACAACGCGGATCTTCGTCACGTGCACTCTGGTGGGCCGCGTGAATCGGCGGCGACCGCAAGCGAGTATGCGGACGACGACGCGCGATGGGAATGGACCGGCGGATTCAAATGTGGTCCAGGGAAGGAACTACGCGCTCGAGAGTCCGTGTGGACTCTGAGATCTAGACCCTGGATCTAGGCCGACGTGGACGGGTCAGCGCTTGGCCGGCTCTTCGGCGTCGGGCGATACCGATTCGCGCCGCGAGCTTAGCCACTGACCGACGTCCACTCGCCGGCGCAGGTTGAGCTTCTCGAGAACGTTGTGCACGTGGTTCTTGACGGTCGCGACCTCGATCCCAAGGTGTTGGGCAATTTCCTTGTTCGACAGGTTCTGCTCGATCAGGCTGACGATTTGTCGCTCGCGAATGGTCAGGCGCTCGTGCTGTCCGGTGGAGGCGGCCGCGCGATCGTGCTCCGCCGCCAGTGCCGCGATCCGCCGCAGCAGGACCCCGGCGATCCTGGGCGAACACTGAAGCTCACCACGGGCCGCGCTTTTGATGACGGTGAGCAGTTCGGTCAACGACCCGTCGCGGCTGAGATACCCGGTGACGCCGGACTCGATGGTGGACAGCACGTCCGCCTCCAGGTCCGGCACGGCAATGGCCACGATCGGCACCTCTGGTGCCAGGGCCTTGAGCTCGCGAATGATGGCGGCGCTCTCGGGCGTGGCCAGGTCGAGGAGCACCACGCCGGGTTGCCGCTCTCTGATCTCAACGGCTGCCTGGTGACGGTCGGCCGCGGTGCCGACCACGGTGAAGGCGTCGTGCGCGGCCAGCAGTTGGGCCAGGCCTTCGCGGTACAGCCACGTGCTCGCGACGATGAGGACTCGGATCATCGCCCTGACGCCGGGTGCGCTGAGAGAACGCACGCCATCTGTCAGGTATCTTGCCCTAGCGGAAGGTGCTTCTCTTCACAATATCGAGCGTCCGCTTCACACTAATTTCCAGCAACTCGAGCATTGAAGCTCGACATTAACCCTTACTCCCTTCTCACTTTTCACTTTCCCCTTTTCACTTCTCGCCGCTGTGGGTGCCCTTCCAGCCCGGCCCACGAACGACGCGGCCCGGCGTGGCGCCGGTGTGCTCGCCGTCCTTCAGCACCTGCGTACCGTTGACCCAGACGTGCCGGACGCCGGTGGCGTACTGGTGCGGTTGCTCATACGTTGCGCGATCGGCAATCGTCGTGGGATCGAAGACGACGACGTCCGCGAACTGGCCGGCGGCCAGCCGGCCGCGATCCTTGATGCGGAGTGTGTCGGCAGGGAGCGACGTCAGTTTCCTGATGGCCTCGGGCATCGCGATGACGTGTTCCTCTCGAACATATTTGCCGAGGAGACGCGCGAAGTTGCCGTAGGCGCGCGGATGGGTGCTGGTCTTGACGAAGACGCCTTCGGCCGACATCGACGACGCGTCGGACCCGAAGCTGAGCCAGGGCAGTTGAATCTGGCGCTTGACGTTGTCCTCGGACATCAGGAAGTAGACCACCTGCACGCGGCTGCCATCTTCGACGACCAGGTCCATGGCCGTCTCCTGCAAGGAGGTGCCGCGCGCCTTGGCGACGTCGGCCAGCGTCTTGCCGGCGTACTGGCGCAGCGCTTCGTTCTTGAAACCCACCAGCAGCGTGCCGTCACCGCCGGCGGCCAGCATCAGGTTCTCCCAGTCGGCGGCGGACACCAGCATCTCCTGGCGCAAGCGGGCGCGGACCTTGGGATCCTTGAGCCGCGTGGCCCATGCCTTGTAGCCGCCTTCCTGCACCCACGGCGGCATGGCGGCATCGAGGCCGGTGGATCCCGCCGTGTAGGTGTACATGTCGGCGGTGATCTCCATGCCGTTCGCGCGGGCGGCCTCGACTTTCGCGATCGCCTCGCCCAACTTCGTCCAGTTGGATCGGCCCGCCGCTTTCAGGTGATAGATCTCGGCGCGGATTTTCGCCTCGCGCGCGATCGTCAGCAGTTCGTCGATGGCTTCAAGGAGCCGATTGCCCTCGCTGCGCATGTGCGAGATGTACATGCCGCCGGACTGCGAAGCGACCTTGGCCAACTCGACCAGTTCCGCGGTGGTGGCAAACACCCCTGGCGTGTAGATGAGCGCCGAGGTGAGTCCCATCGCGCCCTCGTCCATCGCGCGGCGGACGTGGCCGCGCATGCGCTCCAACTCGTCGGCCGTCGGCGCCCGATTGGCGTAGCCGATCTCGTTCACCCGCACGGTGGCCGCGCTGACGAACGAGGCGACGTTGGTCGAGACCCCGCGGGCCACGAGGTGGTCGAGGTATTCGCCGAGCGTCGTCCACGCGACGTCGTACTTGATGTCGCCCTGACGCTCGACCTGGTCCTTCTTCATCTGGTCGTTGAGCGGGCCCATGGAGCTCTCGCCGAACACCGCCAGGGTGACGCCCTGCCGGATGCCGCCCTGCGATCGGCCGTCGGCCAGCAGTGCCGTCTCGGAATGATTCAGCATGTCGATGAAGCCGGGCGCCACGGCGAGACCGGTAGCGTCGACGTCCTGGCGGCCTTGCGCCCGGGCCAGGTCACCGCGGGCGGCCACCCGATCGCCCTGGATCGCGAGGTCCTCGACGACCGCAGGACCGCCGGTCCCGTCGTAGACCGTGCCATGGCGAATGATCACGTCGTATTGCGGCGCCGGCGCGCAGGCCGTGGCCAGGGTCAGGGCCACCAGGAGGACACACGATAGGGATGGGCGCGGGATCGAGGTCATGACGGCCGCCATCCTACCACCACGCGATCAGCGCTTCGCGGTTCGGTAGTACGATTCGTTTATCGTGCCTCGCTCGTCCGCCATCATCGACCGTGTCCTGCTCGAAGTGGAACGCGCCGCCGATGAAGCCGTCGCCTTCACCTCCGACCTCGTGCGCATCCCGACGGTCAACCCGCCGGGGGAGCACTATGAAGAGTGTGCGCGCTTTATCGGGGCCACCCTCGGACGCCTGGGTTTCGACATTGAGTACTTCGCCGCCGAGGGGCGGCCGGAGCACACCGCCCGCTATCCACGGCTGAATGTGGTGGGCACCCGCGCGGGCCTTGGCGCGCATCCGACCGTGCACTTGAACGGCCATTTCGACGTCGTGCCGGCGGGTGAGGGCTGGACACTCGATCCCTTCGGCGGCATCGTCAAGGACGGCAAGATCTACGGCCGCGGGTCGTGCGACATGAAGGCTGGAATCGCGGCGGCGGCGTTTGCCGCGGAAGCGATCCGGCGCGCCGGCGTGGTGATCCCGGGGACGATCGAAGTAAGCGGCACCGTGGACGAAGAGAGCGGCGGCTTTGCCGGCGTGGCGTGGCTGGCCGAGCACGGACGCCTGTCGCAAACGCGCACGGACTACTGCATCATTCCCGAGCCGCTGAACGTGGATCGCGTGTGCGTGGGGCATCGCGGCGTCTACTGGTTCGAGGTCGCGGCCCGCGGGCACATTGCGCATGGCAGCATGCCGTTCCTCGGCGTCAGCGCGATCGACGGCATGGGGCACCTGCTGCAAGCGGTTCGCGAGGAACTGTTGCCGGCCCTGGCGTCGCGGCGCACGGCGGTGCCGGTGGTGCCCGAAGGCGCGCGGCAGGCCACGCTGAACATCAACGGCATCATGGGCGGCCAACCCGTCGAC
>JBDTMB010000072.1:0-16355 GCA_039934485.1 Vicinamibacterales bacterium | reverse complement strand
GAAGGCAAGGCCTGGTGGGCGCACGTGCAATTCCTGGCGGACGACAAGCTCGAAGGCCGCAACGTCGGCACGCCCGGCTACGAGAAGGCGGTCGACTACGTCGAGAGCCAGTTCAAGGCGATCGGCCTCAAGCCGGCAGGCACGTCGGGCTTCAGGCAGCCGGTGAAATTCGACAGCCGGAAGCTGGCCGCCGATCAGTCACACCTCGTGCTGGTGCGTGACGGCAAAGAAGAGTCGCTCGTCGTTGGACAGGACGGCGCGCCCAGCGCGCGAGGCGAGCTGAATGGATCGAAGGAAGCGTCGATGGTGTTCATCGGCTATGGCCTGTCGATCCCGGACGCGGGATGGGACGACCTCTCTGGGATGGATGTGCGCGGCAAGATCGCGGTCTATGTGAACGCGTTCGCGCCGGTAAAGGTGTCGGACAACGTCAAGTCGCACGCCAACACGGCTGATGAGCGATGGGCGGCGGTGAAGCGCGCGGGCGGCATCGGCATGGCCAGTATTGCTCTTCCGCCGGCTCCGCCGGCGGGGTCAGCGCAGGGCGCCGCTCCAGGCGCCACACCGCCGGGGCAGGGCGGTGGTGGTGGTGGTGGCGGACCGCAACCGGTCATCACGCTGTCCGATCGCGACGTGCAGAATCTCTCGGGCCAAATCGTGTCGCTCAGCTTCACCGCGCGCGGCGCGGAGAAGATCCTCGCCGGCACGGGGCATACGCTCGCCGAGTTCGCTCAACTCGTCAAAGAGGGGAAGCCCCTCCCGAAGTTCCCGGTGCCCGGCACGCTCAAGATGCACGCGGCACTGACGCGCGACACGTTCGAAGCGGCCAACGTCGCTGCGCTCTTCGAGGGATCCGATCCGGCGCTGAAGGACGAGTACGTGGTGATGTCGTCGCACCTCGATCACGTCGGCATCGGCCGCGCGGTCAACGGCGACGCGCTGTACAACGGCGCCATGGACGATGCCTCCGGCATTGCCGCGATGCTGCAGATCGCGCACATGCTAAAGCAGTCCGGGGCGAAGACGAAGCGATCGATCCTGTTTGTCGCGGTGGCGGCCGAAGAGAAAGGGTTGCTGGGTTCGCGCTACTTCGCCGCGCATCCGACGGTGCCGTTCGACAAAATCGTCGGCGACATCAATCTCGACATGTTCCTGCCGCTGTATCCCTTGAGAGTGATCGAGGTCCAGGGCTTCGCCGAGTCCTCACTCGGCGAAGCAGTGCGCGTGGTCGCGAGAGAGCTGGGCGTCGAGGTCCAGACCGATCGCGAGCCCGATCAGAACCGTTTCATTCGCAGCGATCAATACAGTTTCATTCGCCGTGGCGTGCCGGCGCTGGCGTTCAAGTTCGGCTACGAGTTCGGCACCGAGGACGAGAAGACGCGACTGGCGTGGGTGCGGGATCGTTATCATCAGCCATCAGACGATTTGGATCAGCCGGTGGATCTCGAGGCCGCGGCGAAGTTCAATCGCGTCATCATGGCGCTGCTGCGCCGCGTGGCAGACGATGCCGCGAGGCCGGCGTGGAACGCGGACAGCTTCTTCAAGCGGTTCGAGTCGAGGTGACAATGAAACTCAGTCGACGTGACGTCATGACAACCATGAGCGCCGCCGCCGCGCACCAGGCGATCGTTCATGGCGGAGCTTAAGGAGTCCACGGACCGGTATCGCCGCGAGTTCGCGCACTGACCTGCCAGCCATCGCTGCGCATATCGCGGGCCAGCAGTTAAGATAATGGTCTCAAATGAAAAGGGGCTTGCGCATGCTGTCACGACGTTCGCTGCTGCGGTTGGGAACTACTCTTGGTGTCGGTCTCGGATGGGCGCCATCGCTGCAGGCACAGCGCGGCGGCGCGCAAGCCGCGCCAACGGGACCGCTGCCGCCTTCGATCGCCGCTCTCCAGTCGATGAAGAATCGCGCCCGCCCGTTCACCAACCAGGAACGGCTGGCGCGCATCGAGAAAGCCAGGCGGCTGATGGCCGCGGAAAAGATCGACGCCATCCTGATGACCGGCGGCACCTCGCCGCAATACTTCGCGAACATCGCGTTCGGCGGCGGCGAGCGCCTGTGGGCGTTGCTGATTCCCGCCAGGGGCGAACAGTTCGTCGTCTGTCCCGCCTTCGAAGAAGATCGCATGAAGGAAGTGCTCGCGGACAGCCCGTTTGGTCCGAACACGCAGATCCGGGTCTTCCAGGAAGACGAGAGTCCCTTTGCGCTGGTCGCCGCGGGATTGAAGGATCGCGGCATCGCCTCTGGCCGCCTCGGGATCGAAGAGACCGTCAAGTTCGTGTTCGCCGACAGCATCGCGCAGGCGACGCCGGCGATCAAGATCGTCTCGGCGATTCCGATCACCGCGGGATGCCGCATGATCAAGGACGCGCACGAGGTCGACTGCATCCGGATCGCCGGTGAGGCGACGCTCGCTGTTTACAAAGCGGTCTACGAGTCACTCAAGGAAGGCATGACGCAACGCGACGTCAGCGGCTTGATCCAGGCGGGCTACGCGCGGGTCGGTTTCGACGGGTTCGCCAGCCTGAACATCGGCGAATACACCGCGTCTCCGCACGGCTCGCGCGCGCCGCAGACCATCCGCGAAGGCACCATTCTGATGCTGGACGACGGCTGTAAGGTCGAGGGCTACACGTCCGACATCACGCGCACGTTCGTGCTCGGGAAGCCCACCGACAAGATGCGACAGGTGTTCGATATCGTCTATCGCGCGCAGCAGGCGGCGCTGGCCGCGGCGAAACCCGGCGCGCCGAACGAAGCGGTGGATGCCGCGGCGCGGCGGACGCTGGCCGACGCCGGCTACGGGCCCGGATTCAAGTACCTGACGCACCGCGTCGGCCATGGCATGGGCATGGACATGCACGAGTGGCCGTACCTCGTGAAGAACAACATGTTTGGCTGGCCGTCGAACCCGACACTGCAGCCGGGCATGATCTTCAGCGACGAGCCGGGCATTTACATCAAGGGCGAATTCGGCATCCGTCTCGAGGACGACATGCACATCACCGAGACCGGCGCCGAACTGCTGACGCCCACCAGCAAGTCGCTCGAGCACCCATTCGGTTCGTAGAGATTCTTCGAGCCATGTGAGGCGGAAACCCGGATGCCAACGGGCAAAATGAGCGAACCGCGTCCGAGCGTCGTGATTCTTGCGGGGCCGAACGGCGCCGGGAAATCGACCGCTGCGCCGGAATTGCTGCATTGCGAGCTGGCGGTTAACGAGTTCGTGAACGCTGATGTGATTGCGCTCGGATTGTCAGCGTTCGATCCCGACCGGGCGGCGATCGCTGCCGGCCGCGTCATGCTTGTTCGAATGCGTGAGGTCGCGGTGCATCGCATCAGCTTCGCTTTCGAGACGACGCTCGCGAGCGGGACCAGAATCAGGCGCCGTCGCTCCTACGCCTCCCCATTCGGTTGATCATCTTGCCCGAGGCCCCAGCGACAGGTACGGCCAACTCGAAGTTCCTTATGGGAACCGCGCCGCCCACTGCGCGCGAGTGTGGCGGCGCCATCTACGTGTTCCATGACCGGGTCATTGAATTCTCGAACATGCAACGGATGGATCCGGCGCTGGTGCTCGGAACGGTCATCGCGCACGAAATCGGGCACGTGCTGCTGCGACGTCCGGGGCATTCTGCGGAGGGGATGATGCGCGCGCGCTGGACCCCGAGCGACTGGGAACGGGCCTCTCTGGGCTTCCTGCTCTTTTCTCCACCCGACGCGGAGATCATGCGGGCAACGATCTCGTCGTGCCACGCCGGTTAACCCTTCTCGGCCGGCCGTGCGGCGAGGACGCTGCGAAAGTGCGCATCGAGAAGGAGCCTGACGTGACTCAGGCCTTCCATACCAGCAAGCCGGGCGTGTGAGCCGGAGCTGCTGCTCCTGGCACACGCGTTCCAGTCCCGCACCGATCATCACTTGAAGCATCCGGCGCCGTAGCGTGGGAGACTAGGCACGATGAACACACGCCGGCAGTTTCTCGTTCGCGCTCCGCTCGGCTTCCTCGTCGCGGCTGCGGCGTGTGGCAAGGACGCACCACCTTCGGGTGCGCAGTCGACACCGGCTTCGCCAGCAGCGCCGTCCACCGCAGGCGCCCCGCCGACATTCGGCACGGGCGCCGGCTCCGGCCCGGCCGTGACGCCCGCGACATTTGCTGAAGCCGAAAAACTCATGCAGGTGACCATGACGCCGGCTGAGCGTCAGCAGGCCGCAGACTCCTGGCGGCAGTCGCTCGCGCAATACCTGGAACGGCGCACCGGACCACGGAAGGTCGCGCTCGCAGGCACCGACGCGCCCGCCACGCTGTGGAACCCGATGCTGCCCGGCATGGCCGCGCCGCGATCGCGCGATCGGTTCGTTCGCTCGACCGCCGATGGCGCGCCGCTGCCCACGACCGACGATGCCATCGCGTTCGCACCAGTGACGCAGTTGTCACGCTGGATCGAATCGCGCAGGTTGACATCCGAGCAGCTCACCAACATCTATCTCAGTCGCATCGAGCGGCTCGACCCGAAGATCCGATCCGTCATCACGCTCACGCGCGATCACGCGCTGGCGCGCGCGCAGGCGGCAGATGCCGAGATCGCGGCCGGCAGATATCGTGGTCCGCTCCACGGCATCCCGTACGGCGTGAAAGATCTGCTCGACACGAAAGATATTCCGACCACCTACGGCGCCGAGCCATTTCGCAACCGCGTACCCTCGGCCGACTCCGCTGTCGTTCGCCGGCTCAACGACGCGGGCGCGGTGTTGATTGCCAAGCTTTCACTCGGCGCGCTTGCGCTCAACGACATCTGGTTCGGCGGCCAGACGATGAACCCCTGGGTGCTGGAGGAGGGCGCATCAGGATCGAGCGCCGGACCGGGCGCCGCCACTGCGGCCGCGCTCGTGGCGTTTTCGATCGGCAGCGAAACCGGCGGCAGCATCGTCAGTCCCGCGATGCGATGCGGCGTCGCCGGCCTGCGACCGACGTTCGGCCGCGTGCCGCGCTCCGGCGCGATGACGCTGTGCTGGTCGCTTGATAAGCTCGGTCCGATGACGCGATCGGTGGAGGACGCGGTGCTCGTGCTCCAGGCCATCAGCGGTCCCGACCCGGGCGATGCGTCGAGCGTGCCGAGCCATCTCGATTTCGACGCCTCTGCGCCCGTGGCCGGGATCAAGGTCGGCTATCTCGCGTCCTGGATGAAGGAGCGTCCCGCGACCGACGTGGACCGCGCGGCGATGGAGAAGATGAAGGCGCTGAAGATGGAGCTGAAGGAAGTGACGCTGCCCGATTGGCCCTACAGCTCGCTGATGCCGGTGCTCTTTGCGGAAGGCGCGGCGTCGTTCGAGGAACTGGCGCTCAACGGTCAACTCGGGACCCTCAAGGCGCAGGTGAAGGACGCGTGGCCCAACCTGTTCCGCCAGGCGAGGTTCCTCTCGGCAGTGGACTTCGTGCAAGCCGATCGGCTGCGCCGCAAGGTTGCGCTGGAGATGGCGCGCATCTTCAAGGAAGTGGACGTGCTGCTGGTGCCGTCGTTGCGCGACGAGCAACTCACCATCACGAACTTCACCGGCCATCCGTCGCTCACGTTGCGAGCCGGGTTCGTCGAAGTGTCAGAAGCGCGCAGCGACTGGGCGCCCGATCCGGCCAACCCATTGCCGAGATTCAACCCGCCGCGGCGAGTGCCGCACGGGATTACACTCGTGGGCCGCCTGTTCGACGACGGTTTGATCGGGCAGGTCGGGATCGCGCTCGAACGCGCGTGTGGCGTGGCGGGCGAAAGGCCGGCCGGGTTCTAACCATGAGTGAGCGCAGACCATCCATCACCGCGACGTTGTCCGTGAGAAACGGGCAGCGCGCGGTCGACTTCTACAAGGCCGCCTTCGGAGCCACTGAACTGTTTCGCGTCGAAGATCCGGGCGGATCGGTGGTCGCACAATTGTCGGTGGGCGACGCCGACTTCTGGCTCGCCGATGAGTCACCGGCCAACTTGAACTTCAGTCCCGAGACGCTCGGAGGCTGCTCGGTGCGGATGATGTTGATCGTCGAAGATCCGGCCGCGATGTTCAACCAGGCGGTCACCGCCGGAGCGACACCGGTCGCGCCGGTCAGGGATGCGTATGGCTGGCGACTCGGACGGGTCGTCGATCCATTCGGCCACCATTGGGAAATCGGTAAACCTCTCAGATGACGCCGATCAATCCACGGTTCGCAAAGACCGTGATGCTCCGCTGCATCACATGATGCACGACGGCAGCTGGGTGAAGTTCCGCGAGCTGTCGACACCTCCCAGAACCTCCCGCTATTTATGGCGGCTGCTGCGCCTCGAAGTGAGCGCCGGGATCCGGGCGTCCGCGGGTTCCGAGTATTCCGGCCCCATCGCGTCTCTCTTCATTGTCGCGAGTCTGGCCGACCTCTCGGCGTATGACATGCGCTTGAGGGTTTTCTCCGTCTTCGCATATGAGGCAAGAAATCGTTCCTGGCGACGAACAAAATCCGGGGTGAAGTTCGGTGGCGGGGCGGCAAGAAGGCGGATCGCTTCCTCCGGGAGCATCCGGCGCTGGAGCTCCAGGACTTTCCGGTCTCGCTCGCGAGGAATCAATTGATCGAGCGCCTTTTTCGCGCGCTGCAATTCCGTCACGTACTCCTTCATCGGCCCTGTGAGGGCGATCCGCTTGGTCGGGCGCGACCAGGGCGCAGGCGACAGCCAGGGACTCAAATAGCTCGTATTGACCAGGGCGAGGTTACATGTTCCCTCCGTGTACCTCGCCCACGAACCAACGATGAGCAGGCCGCTTCCCGCGGACGGAGGGACGAGCTTGGAGTCCAGGCCCGTGCCGCTGTCATCGTCCCAGTACATTTGGGTCTCCGTGATCAGGAACAGGTACGTATCAGCGGGCGTGGGGGCAGTGCCTCCGGTGTCAGTACCGCTGGTTCCAAACACCATAGGAGTTACGGTCTCGAACCACTCGTCGGCGTGCCAGCGAGTCTGGACATAGGTGCCCGCGAACTTAATGTCGCTCTCGACCAGCGCAGGGGCCGCACCATTGATGCCCTGATAGAGGTCGCAGAGTCCCGGTGTGCTAGTTGTGTATGCACGGATGATCACTTTGTAGGTGCCGGCCGTCGCGGGCGTGTAAATGATCTCCGAGGCGAGCCCGGTGTAGTCATCGTTTGATGCCACGATGGTGTTGTTCAGAAGGAGATACATGAAGGGATCCGGATTGGCGCCGCCGGATACTGGCCTCAAGTTCCGCGTCTGAAAGTGGTGCGTGCTGCCTGCAGTCAGCGTGAAGTTCCGGCGATAGACCACCGTGCACGGAATTTCACTGGGATGGAATTCTTGGGGTATCGGCATGTCTTGGTCTCCTTTTGGGTGGCGCTTGTCGAAGAACTCGGCTGCCGCTAGCCGAAGCCGAAGCGGATTTGCTTCTCGACGCGGAAGTCGAGGAGGTTCACCGCGTCCTGGCGAACTAGGGCTGGCAGGACAGCCCGGGAATGCTGGTGATGCGGCAGCGTCGATCGAGCATGAATTCGAAGTGATCGGGTAAGCACGCGAATGTGACGCCGAGGGTCAACACCTGCTCGGGATAGTCGAGCACTCCATACCCGATGTCCGCGCTGGACAGGCACGGACGCGTCAGCGTCATTCCGCCAACAAACGTCCGCTCGCTGTTGATCGCGCCTTTGATTGTGCCCTCGTAACCGTGAACCGGCACGGACCAGGTGCCGGACACCGCGGTGCCGCTCTGTACGAGTTTGAATTCGGCCAGAAATACCCCCCGTGACCAGCTGAAATAGGAGGCCCACGTCCCACCCAATGCCGGCACCGGAGACATCGAGACGCGCGGCAACGCGAAATCCACGCGAGTGTCGCCGTCAACCGACAACGTCTTCTCAATGGTCCGATGGCCCTCAACCGACGCCGAGAGCGTGACGAGTCCCGCCTGGACGCTTCGGAGCGAATAGCTGCCGCCCGTGAATATGGTTGCGGTATTACCGGCATGCGCCTCATCGACCGCCATCACCGTGCCCGAATTCACCCCGGTTGGGGGGCTGGACCCATCGCTGACCACGCCAGAGACGGTGAACGCCGGCGGCGGCGGCACGAACGTGGTTGGTGTCAGCGCGGTCGGCGCGGAAGGGCCATTGGCAAACGCCGGTGGCTCCTGTTGCGCGCAGGCGGACAAACCGAAAAGTAGACAGATGAAGATTGCACGATTCTTCCTCGCCATGGCGGTCAGCTGTATTGTCACCTCATGTAGCCCCTCATTTCCATCTCAGCCGTCAGCTCCGGCAGAGCTCGCGTCAATCGTCGTGCATTATCCGGTACTGGGGTTTCGTTCATCAACCACCACGGCCGTTCAACAATTTGAGGCCTACGCCGTTGACACCGACGGCGTGTACCTGCGCATCACCAACCAGGTGACGTGGGCGTCGTCGGACCCGTCACGGCTGGTGCCCTCCGCGACCAGGGCCGGCGCCGTCTCCATTGGAACGGCGGGCAACGCGGTTCTCCTGGTCATCTACCAAGGCTTTCAATCGGATCTGCCAATCGAAATTCGTAGTCCCTCGGTACCGCGCCTCCAGATTCAGACGCCCGCCGTCGAAGGACTCTCGGTCTCGGTCGCGGTCGTGACTGCGGGCGGGACGCAAACCGTCGCGAATACCACCGCTGCTTGGACGTCCGGGGACGAGTCGATTGCCACGGTTGACGTCGGCGGTAAGGTCACCGGCCACCGACCCGGCAATGTCCGAATTCGCGCGACCAGAGACGGCCTATCGGATTTCTACTGGATGTCCGTTCCGCCGCGGAGCAAGTAACCAGAATGCCACGCTGTCTCACCTCTACGATTGTGTGCGTCGCGCTACTCTGCGCGCGCACCGCTCTGGCGCAACGGGCAGAGCCGTCCCTCAAGCAAGTCCGCGACGGCGTCTACCTGATCCAGGAGGGCGATCAGGCCGGCGTTGTATACGTCACGCCGGAAGGTATTCTGGTCGTTGATCCGCTGAGCGCAACTGCTGGACACTGGCTCGCCGGGGAACTGGCCTTACGATTCCCGGGCCGATCGGTGCGATTCGTCGTCCACTTGTCTCACCTCTTCGAGCGGTCGGCTGGCGAGATCGCATTTCCGAAGGCCGCTACAGTCGGACACGTGGATTTCAATGACCATGCATCCGATACCGCCAAGGCCATTGGCAACGGGCAGGTGCTGCCGCCGTCGCTCGCGGCGTTCGATGCGAATCGCGATCAGCGCCTGGATCGCGTTGAGTGGTCCCGCGCCGCGCCGGAATTATCGGCGGCCGATACGAACCAGGACGGGACCATCACGGTGAACGAGGCCGCCCGCCTTACTGGGCGCGCAAACACCAGGTTCCGCAATGGCACCACTCTAGCGCTCGGAACCAAACGCGTGCAGATCGTGAACCCTGGTGGCAGCTACAGCACTGCCGCGGTGTTGTTTCCGGACGAGCGGGTGCTGTACATCGGCAGCAATCCGGCCTTCACTTCCACCGCCTTTGTCTTTGCCGATGTGAGCCCTCACGACATGCTGGCGTGGTTGCGCGGTGTTGCCCGATTGCCCTTCGACACCGTAGTGACCGATAGGGGTGAGTCATTCTCTCGCGATCGTTTTGACAGCCTCAATCAATACGCCGAAGCCTTGTCGTCGGCCGCGAGATCCGCCTACCTCGCCGGACGGTCACTGGCACAGACGTCGTCCGATCCGGCGATGCAGAAGTACGCCGGTAGTCCACTTGATTCGCAACGCAGCGCCAGCTTCAACGCCTGGTTTCGATCGTTTCATGTGTCGCGACTGGAGTTACAAGGCGCCGGGGTTGCTCAATGGATGGCGCCGAACGCGGAGTTCTGCGCGGAATATTTCAACTGCGAGACCGGCGGTGTCATCGCAGGCGGCATCGGCGGAATCCGCTTCGTGAGATCCAGGCTTGGACTTGTGCTGGAAGGCAGCTCTGGTCAGCAGTTCGTGGCGTTCGGCGAGGGCGGCTTCCAAAGCGAAGCATTCGCGCAGCGGATTTCTCGCGGCTCCGTCCTTTTTCGCTTCGGTCCGAAGCGGCCCACAGACAAGTCGGTCGAGCTGCTGGCGGGTCCGACACTGGTCTTTGCTCAAACGAGCGGTGTCACGATCACCAAACTCGCGACCGCCCCGATTGGAGGCCGGCATCTGTTCGACGAACACCAGACGGCTGGCGCACTCACTGGTGGCGTCAATCTTGTGCTGCCGGTCTCGAGCCGCTGGGCATTTTATTTCCCCATTCGCGCCAACTGGTTGCTGAAGTCCCAGCCGCGCATGCCAGTTCGATTCGATGTACAAGCCGGCCTTGGCCTCAGTCTGCGAATCTCGCAGAGCGTCCGATAGCGCCTCCCAGTCTTCCGGCGTCGCAGCACCTAGGGGTGACCCCTAAGGTTGCTTCTGAATGAGCTTGAGGAGCCCGAGGACACTGAGGCCGAGGATGCCGCACGCGGCGATCGCGAAGGACGCGATGCCCAGTTCAAACCGGCTCTCGTAGCCCTGGTAGCGTTCCGGATGCCAGCGGCCGATCTCGAGCTCCGCGGCGACGGGCGCCAACAGGCTCACCAGGCAGCACGCGATGAACGCCCGCTTCATCGCCTTTCACCGAGCAGCGCCATCAACACGTTGTCGTCGTACTCGCCGTCGAGTTTTCGCGATCGCTTCTTGACGCCTTCGACCACGAACCCCAACGACTGGTAAAGCGAGATCGCGCGTCCGTTCGACGCGAATACTTCCAGTTCGATGCGCTCCATGCCCGCTTCGTGAGCGGCGCGGATGGTCTCGACGGCGATCCGCTTGCCCAGGCCGAGGCCGCGACAGTCCGGCAGGAGTCCCATCCCCAGCCGGCCGACGTGCTGAAAGCCGACGATCGGATTCCTGATGATGTCGCACCAGCCGACGACCTCATGGCCGCGAACGGCGACCATCTGGACGCCGGCGCCGGCGAGGATGTCCTTGATGAACCGCCGCGCGCCTTCGAGGGGCGGACCCTCGATGAAACCGATATAGCGGCGCTCCCTGGCCACGATGTCGAGAGCCCGGGCGATGCCCTCGACATGCGTCTCGCCCGTGGGAACGATGCGGACCTCCTCCATCGGTGACTATTGTTTCACCAGTTCGACCCGGCGATTCAACGCCCGGCCGTCCTCGGTGTCGCCCGGTTCACTTCCAGCCTGGCACAATCGGGGGATCACGGATTGATCTGCGCGCGCGGCGCCTTGCCCGCTTCCTTGACGAAGTTCGACAGGAACCGCGCGACGCGTTCGAGCCCTGGCGTGGAGATCACCTCGAACACCTCGCCGGTGGTGTGGTACAGCGGCGGCGCCTGCATCACGCAGACCTTCGCCACGTTGAGCGTCGCCCAGCCGCCCGCCTCGCCGCTTTGGAACGTCGAGCGCTCGGAGATGAAATTGACGCCGTATCGCGACGGCCCGGCATCGACCAGGCCCTGGAGAAACGGCGAGTCGTTGGTCACGCCCACGGCAATCGGCGCCTCGCCGGAATCGGCCACGGCCTCGCGATAACCATCCGGCGCCGTGGTCCGCGCCGGAGAAAAATTCCGCTGCGCCACGTGCTCGATGTTGACGAGCATCACCGCCTTCTTCGCCAGCTCCGGATTCGCCAGGAGGAAGCTCCTCGGCCCGTTGATGCCCGGCGTGTGATGCCCGGCGCTGGCCACGAACACGATCGTGCGCTCGGGCTTGTTGGCGGGCTTGGCAAAGTGCCTCGCCAGCGCCATCAGCACCGACAAGCCGTCGGCGTTGTCGCCCGCGCCGTCGAACCAGCCGTCGACGTGCGCGTTCAACACGATCACTTCGTCGTCTCGGCAGCCGGGAATCACGGCCACGCCGTTGTTGGCCTTGAGGCCCGAGCGCGTCTCCGATTTCAGGCTGATGCGAACCTGCAGCTGGTCCGACAGCCCCTTCATGGCCGCGCGATCCATCACCTGTTCCAGGAAATGCCCGTCGCGGCCGCCGATGTTGAAGCACGGATTGCCGCAATCGCTGAAGTCGCGCGATCGCTCGTTGCCGGGCAGCCGGACCAGGTTGAACACGCCCACCGCGCCGCGCTTGACCAGATCCTCCGAGCGCGAGTCGACCACGCCGCGCTCGAACAACATGTGTCCCTGCGGGACCACCAGCTGCACCGCGATCTTGCCCTTCACGTCGATGTGCTGCGCCACCGACGGACTGGCCGTACCGACATAGACCAGTGGCGCGGTGATCACGCCGCCGGGAATGTTCGACGGCGACAGCGGCAGCGCGGAATCCAGCACCACATCGGCGCTGCCGGGCCCGAAGGCGGGATCGGCGAGCAGGCGCACTTCCCACGACAGCGGCAGCCAGAACGACGATCGCGCGTCCTGCGTGATCGGCTGGAGTCTCACGTCGGCGACGCCGGCCTTGCGGAACTCGCTCACCGCCCAGTCCACCGTCGCGACCTCCGACGGGAAGCCGGAGACGCGGCCCCACATCTGGTCGCCCCCCATCTCCCTTGACACGCGGCTCTGCTTCGCGAAATTGACGATGGTGTCGACGTCGGCCTTGAGCGTGGCGCCGAGCAGTTCTGGCGTCGCGCTCTCGCCCGCCGGCAACACCACCGGCCGCGGCGCCCGCTCGCCCACGCGCACCGCCGCTTCCGCGCTCATGCGCGGTGGCAACGGCAAGTTGAACCACGGGCCATCCGCTGTGGCGGCCGCGGTACCCACCCGGCCCTGGGCGATGCTGTGATCGCCGATCGAGAGAACCGCAAGCGCGATCAGAAGTGGCATTCTCACGGCCGCGATTGTAGCCGACCGGCTGAAGGTCACGGCACCACTAAAGTGGTGCCCTACGACCGTGAACTCTCAGTGCAACGCGATCGGCGTTGAGCGCGTGATCAGCTGACTGTGATCGCGGGCTTCGATTCGCAGCCAGCCGCCGGCAGTGGTCCTGGGAAGGACGAATGGCGACGTCGCTGCGGTCGGGGCGCCAACCGGAACGCCGGCATCGTCATAGACCTGGACCAGGTGTTCGTCGGCGCCGGCCACCGGAGACCACGTCACTTGTCCGTTGCCAATTACCGGTGTGAACGATAGTTGCGCGTCACCGCGATCGGCTCGCGCGCCGGTCGTCGAGAGCTGATATCGCGATGGCCACGGCTGCAGCGCGATGGCGATGATCGCGAGGCCGCCGCCGGCGAGCGCCGCGGCCGGGCGGAGGAGCCGCCACTCAATCCGGGCGAATTTCAGGAACGCGGCGACTAACAGCAGGACCACGGCGAAACCGGCGGCGAAGCGGGCACCGACTGCGCGCGGATCGACGCGGGCCGTCACGCCCACTCGCGCGCCGGGGTTGCCGGTCAGGACGTACGCCGCCCACGCGCGTGGTGGCGCACCGCTTCGGCGCAACTCGCGTCGCGCATCGGCGGCGGCCGCACCCAGCGTGCGGCCATCGGCAAGTTCCTTGTAAAGCACATCGGCGAAGATCGGGCCTGGCGCGTCCGGGACGTCCCAGAGCGTGGCAATCGTGGCGCCGGCGCCGGCGTAGAGGAATGCGCGCGCGAGGCTCATCACTCCCTCGCCCGCGGTTTGCGCGCCGGCCGCGGTGCTGCAGGCCGACAGCACGACGAGGTCCGCGCCCAGGTTCGAGCGATAGATCTCGTCAGCGCTCCATCGGCCATCGGCGCCGGCACGTCCCGGCGTGAGCATCAACGCCGATCGCAGCGGCCGCGTCTCGTCCACCAGTGCGTGACTCGCGAAGTGGAGCACCGCGAATCGGCCCGGGCCGAGGTTGTCGAGGCCTTCGCGCGTCGCGCCGGCACCAGACAACTCCGCGATCTCTCCGCCCAGCCGGCGGCGGATCGCCGCCGCCTCCGCCGGCGCGGCCGGCAAGTCGCCGAGCCCAGGCACATTCGACGGCGCCGCGACGACCAGCGCCGCGGCGGTGGGTGTGCCGCGCCGCACGCGATTGGCCATCGCCGACGCCGACGGCAGCGTCACCACGTCCCAGCGATCGATCACGCGCGGCCCTTCGCCCAGGGCGTCGAACGGCAACTGATGGAGCGGCCCATCGGCGGCGATGATCAACGTGCGCGCAGTGGACGGAACGCCGACCAGCGCCGGCGCCAGGATGTCGGCGTAGAGCCGTCGTGCGGTTGGACCGAGTGCCACCTCATCGCTCTCCTGCACGAGCGCGCTGAAGAAATCGACCCGCCGGCCAAGCTCACTCGCCGTGCCGGCGCGCGGCAGCGCGGTGAAGGCGATGCGATCGCGGGTCACGGTGAGCGCCAGCAGGCGATCTTCGAGCGAGACATATTCGACCAGCACCGCATCAGGCCCGAGCGTGGCTTGAACCGCCTTGGCGTTCAACGTCGGCGCGGCCGCGCCCACGACCTGCGCCGACTTCAAGGCGTCGAGCAGCGCGCGCGCGCGACCGGCCTCCGCGAGCTCGAGCGCCGCGGGCGCCGACGCCACGCCCTCGGCGTCCCAGCGCACGCCGATCAACTCGCTGTACGCCGTCGCATGCATCGTCAAATAGCTGGCGCGCAGTGCGGAGCCATTGAGGTTGGTGCGGCCAGTCTCGATCTTGGCGATCGCCTGCTCCAGCGCCTGTCGCGCCCCCGGCAGATCGTTGCGGGCCCGGCGCGCCCTGGCGAGCGCATAGTCACCGCCGATCGCCATCTCAGGTAACGGCGAGGCCGACGCAAGCGTAAACGCGGCGATCGCGTCGTCCAGCTTGCCGCGCGCCATCGCGATCTGTCCGCGACGCATCGACGTTTGCGGACCGTAACTGGCCGGCACGAGCCCGGCCGCGATCGCGTGTTCGAGCTGTTGCTGCCAGACCTCAGCTTCGTCGAGCCGGCCGAGGGTGACGAGCGCGTCGGCGATCGAGGTCATCAACACTGGCCGGATCGCCTCGGCGCCTCGCATTTGCGCTGCCCGCCATGAAGTTTGCAGCGACGCCAGCGACGCCTCGTGCCGATCCATCGCCTTCTCGAGGCTGGCCCGGATCCAGCCCAGGCTCATCACGACGAAGACATCGTCCCTGGTCGGGGCGACTTCCGCCTGCGCGGCGTCGCACGCGGCCCGCGCGTCGGCGAAATTGCCAAGCTGTGTATGCAGGCGGCAGAGCCAGATCTCGTCGAGCGCGAGACAGCCGTGATTGCCCTGTTTGCGGCAATGGTCGCGTGAAAACGTCAGCTCCCGCAGCGCGAGATCAAACTTGCCAGTCTCGATCATGATCGCGCCGAGCAGGTAATGCGCGCCGGTGATCGGCGAGCCGTCCGGGATGTCCGGATCGAGCGCCGCGCCCCTCGCCAATGCTCCCTGCACACCAGCGATCGCGCCCGGGACGTCGAGGCCCCACGCGCGCGCCGTGGCGTCAACCACCGTCAGGTAGACCTCGGCGTCGAGCACGTGATGGTCGCGCGCCAGTGCCCGCGCCCGCTCGCATTCGGAAGTGTCGATCCGGTTCGTCAGCCCGAATTGCGCCTGGCAGGCGAGAGAAAAGTGACGGGCCGCGCGCACGTAGTCACCGGCGGCCTCCGCGGCAGCCGCCAGGAACTTGTAGCGCTCGTAGCGCTGGGCCATGTCGAGCGTGCCGTTCAACAGGACGTACGGAGAAACCGTGCGTTCTTCTTCGGTCGGGGTGCGTTGGGGCGCGGCGCCGGTGTTCGCCACTGCCGATGCGATCGCCAGCAGTGTTATCAGCGCGCGTGTCCGTGCCTTCGGTGTCACCGGCCAACCTCGATCCCGGAAAGACGAGAGCGGGCCACGACGACGCCGGCGTTCATCGCCTCGACTCGCCAACGGTAGGAGCCCGCGATCCGCGGTTCGTCGTCGGGCCAGCGCACTGGAGGCGCATCCACTTCACGTGTCCACACTGGATGACCGTCGTTCGAGAAGACATCGATCCGGTAGCGATTGGCACCGGCCAGCGGCGCCCACGACAGCGTGGCCACGCCGTCCACTCCGACCGTAGCGGCAAGGCCCTGCACTTCGATGCGAGCGGCTCCGCGCATGGTCGCCTGGTCCGGCGCCGGCCGGCGAAGCAGCATGATCCCGCCGATCGCGACGACGAGCGTGGCGGCAAGCGGGAGGAGGAAGGCGGGCGATCGCAACCAGTTGCGCTGCGCCGGAGCGACGGGCGCAATCAACCCCTGCGCCTGCGCTTCACTCTGCAGCCCCAGGATGCCGCGCCAGATCAGCGAGCACCGCTCGCACGAGACGACGTGATCGAAGGCGGCGTCGCGCGCGGCGGCACCGAGCTCGGCGGCGGCGAGCTGGTCCCACGTCGCCTCGCTGAGATGCACCATCCCGTCAGCCATCAATGCCTCGCTCGCGCAGTGCAGCC
>JBDTMB010000071.1:0-16371 GCA_039934485.1 Vicinamibacterales bacterium | reverse complement strand
GCGGCCGTATCGGGCCCTCGATGGCCTGACCATTCAGGTGCAGGCGGGCGAGGTCTTCGGCTTTCTCGGACCGAATGGCGCCGGCAAGAGCACCGCGCTCAAGCTCCTGATGCAGCTGCTCTATCCCACGCGCGGGTCGGCGAAGATCCTGGGCCGTCCCGTCGGCGATCTGTCGGTACGGCAGCGGATCGGCTTCCTGCCCGAGAACCCGTACTTCTACGACTACCTCACGGCCGAAGAGCTGCTGTCCTATTTCGCGCGGCTGTTTGGCTATCGCGAGGCCGACGTGGCCACCCGCGTCAACCGGGTGCTGGACGAAGTGGGCCTCGCCGCCGAGCGGCGGATGCGGCTGCGCCAGTTCTCGAAGGGCATGCTGCAGCGCGTCGGCCTGGCGCAGGCGCTGCTCAACGACCCGGAAGTGGTCTTTCTCGACGAGCCGATGTCGGGGCTCGATCCGCTGGGCCGCAAGCGCGTGCGGGACATCATCGTCGGCTTGCGCCAGCGCGGGTGCACCGTGTTCTTCAGTTCGCACATCCTCGCCGATGCCGAAGCGCTGTGCGATCGCGTGGCCGTGGTGGTGCAGGGGCGCCTCGTCGGCACCGGCCGGCTGAGCGAGATCCTGAGCTTCGAATCAAAAGGGTGGGAACTCGTGGTGGCGGATCTGCCGGCCGCCGCCGGTTCCCTGATTGAGGGGCGGACGCGCCGCGTCACCAAGCTCTCGGACGGGCACACGCTGCTGGAACTGGCCTCCGAGGTGGCGCCGGAAGCGCTCATGCACGAACTTGCGGGCCGGGGCGCGAGGACGATTTCCCTGAACCCGATCCGCGAAACCCTCGAGGATTACTTCGTCGAATCCGTGGCTGCTGCGGCGCCGCGAGACACCGGCGGGGTGTAGACCGTGCGTGCGATCCTGCTCGTCGCCCGCGCCGTCTTCAAGGAATCCGTGCGCGACCGCGTGCCGTACAGCATGGTCGGCTTCGCCGTGTTGCTGATCGCGGCGTCGTACTTGATCAGCCAGCTCACGGCAGGCCAGGACCTCAAGATCATCAAGGACCTTGGCCTGGCCGCGCTCTCGATCTTCGGCCTGCTGATTGCCGTCTTCATTGGGATCGGCCTGGTCTCGAAGGAAGTGGAGCGGCGCAGCATCTACAGCGTGATCAGCAAGCCGGTGACCCGCGCACAATTGGTGATCGGGAAGTACCTCGGGCTGGTGGCCACGCTCGGCGCCAACCTGGCGGTGATGACCATTGCGTACTACGCGGTCCTCGTCTACGTCGAACTGACCGCGTCGGCCGCGGTCAAAGCGGCGTGGCCGGCCCCGGCCGCCGATCCGCGGCTGCTGGTGGCTATCGTCTTGATCTTCGGGGAGCTGATGCTGGTGACCGCGGTCGCCATCTTCTTCTCGACGTTCTCGAGTCCGTTGCTGTCGGCGCTGCTCACGCTGGGGCTGTGGGTGGCCGGGCATTTCAATACCGACTTGCGTCATTTTGAAACGGTGATCAAGGCCCGGCCGATCACCTGGATTGCCCGCGTGCTCTACTATCTGCTGCCAAACCTGGCGCCCTTCGACGTGAAGGCGGAAGCCGTCTATGGGATTCCCGTGGCGATGTCGCAGGTGGCCTACACGCTGTTGTACGCCGGCCTTTACATTTCCACCTTGCTGGTGGCCGCCGTCGCCATCTTTCGGCGGCGCGATTTCAAATGACCGGCCGACCTCCCACCCGCGGCCTGTACGCGGCGGCGGCGATCCTCCTCGCGCTGTCGGTCGGCGTCCAGGTGGTGCGCGATCGCGGATGGCAGCCCTACGAACCGACGAACCCGTTGCTGTGGCTTCGCCCAGGGCTTCCGGTCAAGCGCCTGTCGCTCGGCTACAGCAATCTGGCCGCGGACCTGTACTGGATGCGCGCCGTCGTCTACTACGGCGGCAAGCGGCTGGGCGAAGAAAAAGGGCGCGACTTCGAACTGCTCGCCCCGCTCCTCGAGTTGGCGACAACGCTCGATACGCGATTCAAGGTGGCCTACCGGTTCGGTGCGATCTTCCTGACCGAAGCCTATCCGAGCGGGCCGGCGCGGCCCGACCTGGCGATTGCGTTGCTGCAGCGGGCGATGGCGGCCAATCCGGGCACGTGGGAATACCCGCACGACATCGGGTTCGTCTACTACTGGTGGCTGCAGGACTACAAAAAGGCCGCCGAATGGTTCGAGCGCGCCGGCGACATGCCCGGCGCCGCCGTGTGGCTCAAGCCGCTGGCCGCCACGACGCTGGCCCAGGGCGGCGATCGGGCATCGTCGCGGTTGCTCTGGAACAAGATCCTCGAGACCAGCGATGTCGAGTGGTTCAGCAAGAGCGCCAAGATGCGGCTGGCGCAGCTCGATGCGATGGACCAGATCGATGCGCTCAACCTCGCCGTCGATCGATACACCGCCCAGCAGGGTCACCCACCGCGATCGGTGCAGGAGTTGGCGGCCGCAGAGGGGATGCGCGCGGTTCCGGCCGATCCGACCGGCGCGCCCTTCGTGCTCAACCCGGGTTCCGGGCGCATCGAATTGGCGCGCCGGTCGAGGCTCTGGCCGTTGCCGCAGGAGACCCGTCCGGGAGTACCGCAGCCATGAGCCCGGATACGATCGCCCTGATCTACGCAGGCGCCTTCGGCCTGGTCATCGGCAGTTTCCTCAACGTCGTGATCTATCGGCTGCCGCGCGGCCAGTCGCTGGTCACGCCGCCGTCCAGGTGCCCGAAGTGCGGCCAGGCGCTGGCGTGGTACGACAACATCCCCGTGCTGGGCTGGTTGATGCTCGGCGGGAAGTGCCGCACCTGCCGCAACCCGATCTCCCCGCAGTATCCCATCGTCGAGTTCATCACCGGCGCGCTGTTCGTGCTGATCGTCTGGATGACACCAGACGTGCCGCTGATGGTGAGCCGCCTGACGCTGGTCTGCCTCCTGATCGCGCTCTTCGGCATCGACTGGGAGCACCAGATCCTGCCCAACTCGATTACGCTTCCAGGCATCGTCGTCGGCATGCTCTTCAGCGCGATGGCGCCGCCGGGGTGGAAGGACGCGCTGCTCGGCGTACTGCTCGGGGGCGGGATCCTGTACACCATCGCGGGTGCCTATTACCTGGTGCGCAAGGAAGAGGGCCTCGGCATGGGCGATGTCAAGATGCTGGCGATGATTGGCGGCTTCCTGGGCTGGAAGGCGGTGCTCGTCACCCTTGTCCTCTCGTCGTTCTCCGGTGCGCTCGTCGGCCTGGGCCTCATCGCGGCCGAGCGCGGCGGCATGCGCGTCGCCATGCCGTTCGGGACGTTCCTCGCCCTCGGCGCGCTCGCGGCGATGCTGGTCGGCGACCCGTTAATCGCCTGGTACGCCCAGTTTTTCTAAGACGCGTATGCAGCCCCTCACGTCGGTGTCCTACGCGCTGCTCGGCCTGATGGTCGTTGGCGGACTTCTTCTCCTCGCCCTCGTCGTCACGATTGTGCGGTTTGCCGGCGCGCGCCATTCCAGCCGGCACAACGAACGCACGGGCGAAGTGGCGACGCTGTCGGTCGCGCTGCAGGAGGCCGTCAGCAAGCTCAGGGCGCAAGAGCGCGCCATGGCGGCGAGGGCCGAAGCGTCGGAGCGGCTCTCGGGACAGATTATCGAAGGCCTCACCTCCGGCCTGGTCGTCGTCGATCGCGCGGGCCTCGTGCAAACGATGAACCCCGCAGCCATGAGGATTCTCAACTTTCAGGACTCGGTGCCGGGCGTCCCGTTTCGCGAGGCCCTGGCGTCGGCCCCGGCCCTGGCCGACCTGATTGGTGAAGCGCTGCAGTCGTCGTCGCCGATCGTGCGCCGCACCGTGGAGGCGCACCCGGGGCGCACCGCCCATCTGGGCGTGACGGTGTCCCCCATCCTCGACGCCAACCAGGAGATCCAGGCGGCCGTCTGCCTCTTCACCGATCTTACGGCGGTGATGGACCTCGAAGAGCAGCTTCGGCTCAAGGAAGCCCTGGCCCGGCTCGGCGAACTCACCGCGGGCCTGGCCCACGAGTTTCGCAACGGCCTGGCCACGATCCATGGCTATGGCCGGCTGCTCGATCCCGCGGAGTTGCCGGCGGCCCAGCGCCCGTATGTTGAAGGCATTCGCGCCGAGACCATCGCGCTGGGCGAGGTCGTGACCAATTTCCTGCGGTTTGCCAAGCCGGATCCGCTGGCGCTGACGCCCACCGATCTTCGCGCGGTCATCGAGCGCGCGGTGGACGACTTGCGTCCGCCGCCATCGAGCACCCGGCTGGCCGGCGTGTTCGGGACCATCGATGGCGATGATGTGCTGCTGCGGCAGGTGTTCAGCAACCTGCTGCGCAACAGCCTCGAAGCTTGCGCGATTGCCCGCATCGAGCCGCAGATCGTGGTGACGGGCGCCGTCGACGGCGGCGAGATTCACGTCACCGTCGATGACAACGGGCCCGGCGTGTCGCCGGCGGCGTTCGCGCGGCTGTTCCAGCCGTTTGCCACCACCAAGTCCACCGGCACCGGCCTCGGCCTCGCGATTGTCCAGAAGGTCATCGTCTCGCACAACGGCCGCATCACGGCCAGCAATCGCACCGCCGGCGGCGCCCAATTCCGCATCCGGCTGCCGCTAAGTTCGGGCAGTTGAGAAACTGCGATGTCCGCGAGCCGCGGGCATCGAAAAAACTGCCCTCGACAGAATCCGTGCCAGTGCGCACGCACCAGAAATCTTCGGTGAATTCGCCGGTCGCCCTCGATCCGTCATTGGCAACACGCTTGCACCTGGTTGCGGCATGCAGCCACACATTTCCGCGTCACCAGGCTTCACGCTTCTGGAAACCATCATCGCCACCAGCGTGCTTGTCACTGTGCTCGCCGGCGTGGCGCAGCTCTTAATCCTGGGCACGAGGCTCGCCAGCAGTTCAGGGCGCCACGCGCACGCGGTGATGTCGGCCCAGGCCAAGATCGAAGACTTACGCGCGCGCCGTTTTGGCTACGACGCCGAAGGCGATCCGGTCACCGATCCGGTGCTGACGCCGTCGCCCGCAGGCTCGCTGTACGCCGATGCCGGCGGTTACAGCGAAGCGCTGGATGACGGCGCTGAGGTGATTCCGGCCGGCGACGAGCGCCAGCGGACGTTCACCCGGCGCTGGGCCGTCGCGCCGCTTGATCGATTGTCACCCGAGGTGCTGGCGATCGAGGTCTGCGTGTTTCGCGAGCCGGCCACCGGCGCGCCGCTGGCGGCCGCGGAGGCGTGTGTGGCGACGATCCGCACGAGGCAACCATGACCCTTCGGCCTTGCGGCGGATTCTCACTCGTCGAATTGCTGGTCGCGCTCGTGGTGTGCGCGCTGCTCACTGGCGCCGTTGCCGGACTGCTGTCCCCGGCGCGCGCCGCGTTCGAGGCTACTCCCGCGGCGCTGGACCTGCACCAGCGCGCTCGGGCCGGCCTGGACCTGCTGACGACGGTCGTGCGTTCCGCGGGCGCCAACGTGGGCGCTGCCGATGGCTTGGGTGCGTTGGCGAACCTGGTGCCGGTGGTCATGCCCTTGCCCTCACCGGAAGGCAACCTGGCGGACGGCGAGTTTGGCGCCGTGTGGGTGATGTCGGTGGCGCCGGACGCTGCGCAGGGGAGGCTCGATCGCGATCAGCCGGGTCCAGCCGGCGCGCTGACGCTGGCCCCGTCGCCGGCCTGTCCGCAGGTGAGCGATGTGTGCGGCTTCAAACCGGGTGACTTCGTCGCGATTGTCGACCCTCTCGGCAGGTTCGAGGTGTTGGCGATCGCGTCCACCAACGCCGCCGGCAAGCAGCTTTCGCCGGCGGCGGCGCTGACGCAGGCGTATCCGGCGGGGTCGCTGGCGGTAGAGGCCGAGATCAATCGCTTTGCCCTGGCGGTGCAGCCTGACGGGTCGCGGTCCCTGGTGCGGGTCACCAGCGCCGGCGCGACGCAGCCCATCGTCGATGGCGTCTCGCGCGCGGGCTTCGTGCCCTGGGGGGAAGCGGCCGCGCCGGAGCTGCGGTGGGATGGCGCCTCGGGGTGGGCCTCGTACGGACCCTCGCCGCTCGCGCCAACCTTGGTGGATCCGCAGGGCGAGTTTCCACCGGGCGATACGTGCGTCGCGACATACAACGGCCTCGTTCCGCGGACGCGCCTCGCCAGCGTCGGCGAGCGGGGCACGCTCGTGCCGTTCGCACGGTCGGATCTTGACGACGGTCCCTGGTGTTCCGCCGCAGTGGACGGAGGCCGCTACGATGCGGATTTGTTTCGTTTGCGCCGGCTCGACGTCTGGTTGCGCGTGGAGGTGTTGTCGGCTACGCTCCGCGGCCCGGCCGGGTACCTGTTCAATCGCTCGGGCTCGGCGCGCGCGCCCATCAAGTGGGTGCCCGACCTGACCGTGAGGGTCTCCGTCGCCCTGAGGAACGCCACATGAAAGAAACCGGCGTGGCCTTGATCATGGTGCTGCTCGTCACCAGCCTGTTATCCACCCTGGCGCTGGGCCTGGCGGTGATGGTGTCGACGACCCAACTGGCGGAGGGCCATTTCGGGGAGACGATGGCGATGCTTTACGCCGCTGAAGCGGGCGTGGAGCTTGCCGCGCACGACCTGGCACAGTCGGCGGATTGGGACCTGGTGTTGTCGGGCAGCGAATCGGGCACGATCACGGATGGTCCGGCGACCGGCGTTCGAAACATTCCAGCCGGCGGGCGGGTGAGTCTCTCGATTGAAACCAATCAGCTCAATTGCGGGAAGGCGTCGTCTTGCACCGTGGCGCAGATGAACGCCAATTCGCGGGAGCGGCCCTGGGGCGAGAACAACGCGCGCTGGCAGCTCTTCGAATATGGATCGGTCCCGTCGCTCAATGCCTTTGCGCGGCCTGGCCCCTGGTACCTGCTCGTGTGGGTGGCCGACGACAGCCGCGAGACCGATGGTAATCCGCTGGCCGACGGCGCGGCGGCGGACCATCGAGGACGCGGCATCCTGCGGGTGCGCGCCGAGGTGTATGGCGCGTCGGGCGCGCGCCGCGCCATTGAGGCCGAGCTGGCGCGATCGTGCCGCAGCGACGGCGGTGCGGACGTCTGCCAGCCCGGCATTCGTGTGCAATCGTGGCAGGAATTGCGTCAGTTGATTCCTTGACCTCTCCGAGCCCGAGTCGTACGATCAAGGACATGACACGTGTATCCATCGCACTGGCCGTGATCATTGCTTGCGGGCCGACCTACGTCGGGGCGCAGTCTTTGGCCGACGTTGCCCGGGCCGAAGAAGCCCGCCGCAAGACCGTGGAAAAGACCACCAAGACTGCCAGGGTCTACACCAACCAGGACCTGAAGGCCGACCCCGGGGGTACCGCGGCGCCGTCGGCGTCCACCACCCCTGAGGCCACCCTTGGGGCGCCCGGCGCGGTAATCTTGAAGACTCCGACTGGCGATGCCTCCGATTCCCCGGCTCCCGCGACGCGTGATGAGGCGTACTGGAGCGGCCGCCTCGGCGAAGCCCGCAAGGCCGTCGAGCGCAGCCGCTTGTTTGCCGACGCCCTGCAGAGCCGCATCAACGCGCTCAACACCGACTTCGTCAATCGCGACGACCCCGCCCAACGCGCCGTGATCGAAGGGGATCGTAAGAAGGCCCTCGACGAACTGCAACAGGTCCAGAAGGAAATCGACAATCAGACCAAGGCGATTGTCGCCATCCAGGACGAAGGCCGCCGCGCCGGCGTGCCGGCCGGCTGGTTGCGTTAGGGGTGAGCGCGCGTCCCGCAGCGCCGGCGCCGATCCTGATCGTCGAGGACAAAGACTCCCTCCGCGCCATGCTGCGCCTCGCCCTCGAGGCGCAGGGGCACACCGTCATTGAAGCGCGCGACGAGCCCGAGGCGGTCGCGGCGCTGCGCGACAGCCTGCCGGCGGTCGTGCTGTCGGACCTGCGGCTGCCCAGCGGCGACGGCTTCGGCGTCCTGCGGGCCGCGAAGGAAGCCGATGCCGAGTTGCCCGTGATCGTCATGACCGCCTACGGCAGCATCCAGGACGCCGTCTCCGCCATGAAGCAGGGCGCGCTCGACTTTCTCGCCAAGCCGGTGGATCCCGACCACCTGTTGCTGCTCGTCGAACGCGCGCTGGCGCAGCGCCGGCTGGTGGGCGAATACCGGCTGCTCAAGGAAGAAGCCGTGGCCCGCCGCGGCGGCCCGGCGATTATCGGGGAATCCGCGGCCTTGAAGCAGGTGCTCTCGTCGATCGATCGCGCCGCCAATACCGACACCACCGTGCTGCTGGAAGGGGAGAGCGGCACCGGCAAGGAATTGATGGCGCGCGCGCTTCATAATTCGAGCGCCAGGGCAAACGGCCCGTTTGTCGCGATCAACTGCGCGGCGATCCCCGAGACGCTGCTCGAGGCCGAGTTGTTTGGCTACGAGCGCGGCGCCTTCACCGGGGCGGCGCAGCGCAAGCTCGGCAAGTTTGAACTGGCCCAGCGCGGCACCATCTTCCTCGATGAGATCGGCGAGATGCCGCTGGGCGTCCAGGCGAAGATGCTGCGCGCGATCGAGACCAAGCGCATCGATCGGCTGGGCGGCGGCGGCTCGATTCCCGTTGATGTGCGGATCGTGGCGGCGAGCAATCGCAACCTCCGCCAGGCGGTGACCGCCCGGCAGTTTCGCGAAGATCTCTATTTTCGCCTGTCCGTGTTTCCCGTGCTGATTCCGCCCCTGCGCGACCGCAAGGATGACATTCCCGCCCTCGCGCATCACTTCGTGGAACGGGTGTGCCGGGACGTGGGCCGGAAGCCGATGATGACGATCACGCCGGAGGCGATGGCGGCACTGGCGGCCTACGCGTGGCCGGGCAACGTCCGCGAACTCCAGAACGCGATCGAACGGGCGGTGATCTTGTCGGACGGCGATTCGTTGCTGCCGCGCCACTTGAGCCTGCTGCCGGTTGGCCGGGACACCGCCACCGCCGACCCATGGGACCAGCTCGATCTGTCGGGAAGCCTCGCCGAGGCCACCCGCCGCATTGGGTTGGAACTGGAGAAACGCAAATTGATCCTGGCGCTGCGCGAAGCGGGCGCCGATCGCGGCCGCGCCGCCGACCTGCTGAACATCAATTTCAAGGCGCTCTCAGCAAAACTCCGCGAACACGGACTGGACTAGGCAGGGATCGGGGATCAGGGATCGGGGATCAGGTCCTCAAGCCCAACTTCTTCATCGATGCTCTCAATTCCTTCGCTGTCACGTCGGTCAGCGTGGTCGTCTGGCCGCGGCCGGTGGCAGCGACGAAATGCAGTTTGCCGCCCACGACTTTCTTGTCGCGGCCGATCGCCGCCAGGGCTTCCTTGATCGAGACGTCGGCCACCGGAGGCAGGGGACCGAGGTTGACGATGAGCCCGTGGATCTCGTCGAAGAGCGCCCTCGGCGTCACCCCGCGCTCCACGCCGATCGACAGCGCCGCGAGCATCCCGTAGGCCACCGCCTCGCCGTGGCGGAAGCGGCGGTACTTGGTGGCGGCTTCCAGGGCATGGCCGACGGTGTGACCGAAATTGAGCACCCGGCGTCCACCCGCCTCGCGCTCGTCCGCGGAGACGATGTGGGCCTTGATGCGGCACGACGCCGCGACCAGGGGCGTGACGGCCTCCGGCTCGCGTTCGAAGACCGCGTGGAGCGACCCGTGCAGGCGATCGAGCAGCGTGGGATCCGCAATCACGCCGTACTTGATCACTTCGTAGAGGCCGGCGCGGAATTCGCGGCGGGGCAGCGTGCTGAGCACGTCCGGGTCCGCGATCACGAGGCTGGGCGGATGAAAGGAGCCGATCAGGTTCTTGCCGAGGGCGTGGTTCACGCCGGTCTTGCCGCCGATGGCGCTGTCGACCTGCGCGAGCAGGGTGGTCGGCACCTGGACCACGCGGATGCCGCGCAGGTAGGTGGCCGCCGCAAAGCCCACGAGGTCGCCGATCACGCCGCCGCCGACGGCGACGACGACCGCCGATCGATCGGCCTTGCCCTTGATCAGCGCGTCGTGCACGCGCGCGACCGTGGCCATGTTCTTGAACCGCTCCCCATCGTCGACGAGCACCGCCGAGCGCTCGCTGCCGACGCCGCGGAGCCGCTTGCCGTGGAGCTTCCAGACCTGGGGGCTCGAGACGATGATGCGCCGCGCGCCGAGGCGCCGGGCGTCCATCTCCTGCGCCAGCGTGCTCAACGTCCCCGCGCCGATGATGACTGGATAGGCGCCCGCGCCGGCGGACACCTCGATGCGAGTCGGCTGCATACCGAATGGTACAATAAGAGTTTGCAGTTGACGGTTCACAGTTCAAAGTCAGAGTTGCGGAGCGACTAAGGCCCCATGGCGCAAAAACCACAAGAGGGTGGCGAAGGATTCGTCACCGAGATCACCAAGCAGTCGGTCGATTTTTCCCGCTGGTACCTGGACATCGTCAAGAAGGCCGAACTGGCCGACTACTCGCCGGTGAAGGGCTTCATGGTGATCCGTCCCTATGGCTACGCCATTTGGGAGCTGATTCAGCAGCAGCTCGACCAGCGAATCAAGGCCACCGGCCACGTCAACGCCTACTTCCCGCTGCTGATTCCCGAGAGCCTCCTCATGAAGGAGGCGGAACACGTCGAAGGGTTCGCGCCGCAAGTGGCGTGGGTCACCAAGGGCGGCACCGAGGATCTCGAGGAGAGGCTGATCATCCGCCCGACCTCCGAGACGATTTTCGGCGTGATGTACCAGAAGTGGATCCAGTCGTGGCGTGATCTGCCGGTGCTGATCAACCAGTGGTGCAACGTCGTGCGGTGGGAGAAGGTCACGCGCCCGTTCCTGCGCACCACCGAGTTCCTCTGGCAGGAAGGGCACACGGCGCACGAGACCGCCGAGGAGGCGCAGGAGGAGACGATGAAGATCCTCGCGCTCTACAAGGATGTCTGCGAGAACGTGCTCGCGGTGCCGGTGATGGACGGCCAGAAGAGCGAGAGCGAAAAATTCGCCGGCGCCTCGCGCACCTATTCGATCGAAGCGCTGATGGGTGACGGCCGCGCCTTGCAGGCCGGCACCTCGCACAACCTCGGGCAGAATTTCGCGAAGGCGTTCGAGATCCAGTTCCAGGGCCGCGACAAGACCCTGCAGTACTGCTGGACGACGTCATGGGGAGTGACGACGCGCCTGATCGGCGCCGTGATCATGACGCACGGCGACGACAGCGGGCTGATCCTGCCGCCGAAAGTGGCGCCCGTCCAGGTGGTGATCGTGCCGATTCCTCGCGGCAGCTGGAAGGAAACCGTGTTGCCCAAATGCCAGGAGATTCGCGACCAGTTGGTGGCGGCCGGCATCCGCGTGAAGCTCGACGCCGATGAAAGCCAGACCCCCGGCTGGAAGTTCTCCGAGTACGAGATGCGCGGCGTGCCGCTGCGCCTGGAAATCGGGCCGAAGGACATCGAGAAGTCGGCGGTGTTCGCGGCCCGGCGCGACACCCGCGCCAAGGCGTCGTTGCCGATGGACGGCCTCGTCGACTCGATCAAGGCGCTGCTCGACGAGATCCAGCTGAACCTGCTGGCGCGCGCGCGCACGTTCCGCGACGAGCACACGACCAGGGCGGCGACCTACGACGAGTTCAAGGCCACGATGGCAGGCCGGCCCGGCTTCGTCATTGCGCCGTGGTGCGGCGATGCCGCGTGCGAGGCCGAGATCAAGGCGGAGACGCAGGCGACGATCAGGAACATCCCGGCCGGCTACGACCAGGCGCCGGGCGGCAACTGCGTCCACTGCGACAAGCCGGCGGTGGTGTCCGCGTGGTTCGCCAAGGCGTACTGATCGCGCTGGCGTTGGCGGGCATCGTCCGCGCGGACCAAGACCCGCGCGCCGTGCTCGACCGCGCCATGGCCGATTTCCAGGCCGGGCGCCTCGCGGCGTCCATCAGGGGCTTCGATCAAGTGGCGAAGCTTGAACCCGCGGCCGCGGCGGGCCTCTGGCAGCGGGGGATTGCCCTCTATTACGCCGGCCGCTTCAAGGAGTGCCGCGCCCAATTCGAGCTGCATCGCACGGTGAATCCGGATGATGTCGAGAATGCGGCGTGGCATTTCCTCTGCGTCGCGCGCGACGAATCTCCTGAAGCCGCGAAGACGAAACTCCTGCCCGTTGGTCCTGATGGGCGTAGGCCCATGTCCGAGATCTACCGGATGTACCTTGGGAAGATGACGCCGGCGGAGGTAATGACGGCTGCTGGTGCGAACACGACGTCGCTCTTCTACGCCCATCTCTACGTCGGCCTCTATCTCGAGGCCACCGGCGAGGCCGCGGCTGGCCTCGATCATCTCAAGCAAGCCGCGTCCCCGCGATACGCGTCCGCGGGCGGCTACATGCACGACGTCGCGCGCGTGCACCTGATCGCGCGATAAAGCGGACTGGCGCCTGAAAAGCCTCCACAGATTTCACGGATTAAGAGGATTCGGACGGGCCCGCGCCGCCCGGCTTCGCCGGGCGCGAGGCGGAATCAGAGCGTCGAATTCGAGAACGCCATCGTTCGCCCAGGCGCTCTCGAATCTCGACGCTCTGGTTCCACCTCACGGCCGAAGGCCGTCGCGGGCCATCGTCTTGGTTTGCGTCCGCACACGTCGGGAGTGCAGTGGGTCCGAATCCGTGTAATCTGTGTAATCCGTGGACGCATTCAAGATGGGCCCGTCTTCTTTGCACGTGCAGCGTTTCCACCAGCTCCACGCCAGCGGATGCTTCGTCATCCCCAATCCATGGGACCTCGGTAGTGCGCGGCTGCTAGAGCAAATGGGCTTCAAGGCCCTCGCCACCACGAGTTCGGGGATGGCGTGGTCGATGGGGAAGTCCGACAACCACGTCACGCTCGACGATGTGCTCGCGCATCTGCGATTGATTGCCAATGGCGTCACCATCCCGGTTAACGCGGACTTCGAGGGCGGGTTCGCAGTCGAGCCTGGGGCGGTGGCAGCCAATGTCACCGCGGCGGTGGCCACGGGCATCGCCGGCATCTCGATCGAGGACTCAACCGGCGACCCCTCGAATCCGCTGTTCGATTTTGCGTTGTCGGTTGAGCGAATGAACGCCGCGCGCCAGGCGATCGATCGAAGCGGCACCGGCGTGCTGCTGACCGGGCGTTCGGAAGGCTTCATCGTCGGCCGTCCCGACCTTCCGGAAACACTGCGCCGCCTGGCCGCTTACGCCGGCGCGGGTGCGGATTGCCTGTATGCGCCGGGCCTGCGGACCCTGGCCGACATCAAGACCGTGGTCGACGCGGTGGCGCCCAAGCCGGTGAACGTCCTCATGGGCGCGGATTTCGCCACGGTTTCGCAATTGGCAGAACTGGGTGTGCGGCGCATCAGCGTGGGCGGCGCGCTGGCGCGCAGCGCGTGGACGGGGTTCCTGCAGGCCGCCCAGGAGATCGCGGAGCACGGGACCTTCACCGGGCTCGCCCGCGCCATCCCGTTCGCCGAGATCAATAAATCATTCAGGTAGAAAGAGAACAGTAGAAAGAGAAAAGGGCGGGGGACCCGATGGCCGCCCGCCCTTTTGTTATTCGTTATTCAGAATTCGTTATTGCATTCTGATGGTCAAGGCCGCGCGGCGGTTCAGCCGGCGCGTCTCTTCGCGCGAGTTGTCGTGCTTCGGACGCTCTTCGCCGTAGCTCACGCTCTGCAGGCGGTCCGCCGCCACACCACGGCTGGCCAGGTATTCGCGCACCGCGTTCGAGCGGCGTTCGCCGAGGGCCAGGTTGTATTCGGTCGTGCCGATGTTGCAGGTGTGGCCTTCAACCGTGATCCGCAGCGCCGGATCCTCGGCCATCGCCTTGATCGCTTCATCCAGGATGCGCGTGGCTTCCGGACGCAGCGAGTAGCGGTCGAAGTCGAAGTGCACGTCTTCGAACGTGTATTCCTTCCTGGGCGGCGCGACGACCTGGATGGTGATCGTGTCGCTCGCAGTGCCACCCTTGCCATCGTCAACCGTGACGGTGATGGGCACGGCACCCGGCTGTCCGGGCGCGGTCCACTGGGTCTGGCGCTCGTTGGCGTTGGCGAACGTGCCGGTGGGGCTGCCCCAGCGGTAGCGCAGCGTGTCGCCATCAGGATCCTGGCCTTCGGCGACGACGACGCTCGTGCGGCCGACCTGCACCGTGCAGGGTTCGCAGCGCGCCTTCACCGTGGGCGGACGATTGGCCGGAGCAACCGGAGGCGGTGCCGGCGGGGCCGGCGGGGCCGGCGGCGGTGGCGGCACGTAGTTGCGCACGCCGGGGTGATACGCGACGCGCAGCTGATAGGCCCACTTGTCCTGGCCCTTGTTGTCGGGCTCGCGCGTCTCGAAGTTCTTGCGGTCCCACAGGTGCGAGGCGGCGTAGTTGACGCCCGCGCCGAGGTAGAACCCGTTGGTCATGTGGAACTGGAGGCCGCCGAACAGGTCGCGGGTCGCGTCGGCGCCCCACTGCGCCGGCGGCGTCACGGCGCTCTGCGTGCCGGTGAACGTCTGCGGCAAATCAAACAGCGCTTCACCGCTCATTTCGCCGATGACCTTCAACCGCGAGCGGCTCGGGAAGCCGGCGCCGATGCCCCACTGGAAGCCGTTCGACAGCGCGTAGCCGTCGGGGCTCATGCGCAGTTTGAAGCCCGCCTGCGCGGTGAGGTCGACCTTCATGGCGAACTCACGCGAACCGATCAGGTCGAACATCACGGCGGGCTTGCCGGTGCCCATGCCGTCGCCGGCCGTCGGCAAGTTCACCGCGACACGCGCGCCGAAGGCCATGCCGTTGTCCTTGACCTGCGAACGGAGGTTGAACTTCGCGCCGACGAGGACGTCGCCGAGGCCGTCGTGCCACGTGTCGTTGATCAGGTAATCCTGCGGTTGGCCGAGCGCGGTGAGCTTCGGCGAGATGAGGTCGGCGTCAACGCCGCGGCGTGAGAACGCACCAAATATTTCAACCTTGTCGGTGGCGCCGAAGGCAAACATGCCGCCGATGTCCTCGACGTTCGTAAAGCCTTCACTGCGATTGATGTCCACGCGTTGAAGGCCACCAGACCACTTGCCTTTCGGCATTGTCTCGGCAATTGGCACGAACCAGAGACCCGTGTCTCCCATCGTAGTGCTGCTTCCAGGTCGTACTTGGTCGTTCGACCCTTGGGCAAACGCTGCCGAGGCGGTGGTGACACAGAGCGCTACACCTAGCGCTAGGTGGCGAAGGATTCTCATACGGCTATCTTAGGACTCTTAATTCCCGGAAGTCAAACGAACGTGAGACTTTACAGCAGTTCGTCGGCCTGATCCGTTTTTTTGGATTTACCAAACAACCATGCGACGGCGATGCCGATCACGTAGAGCACCACCATGGGGGCGCCGACGAGGATCTGATTGGCGGGACTGCCGTCGGGTGTGATGATGGCGGCGACGATGAAGATGATGAGGATGGCGTACTTGATGTTCTTGGCGAGGAATCCGGCGGTGACAATGCCGAGCCGTGCGAGCACGAACATCAGGACGGGCATCTGGAACACCAGGCCCATGCCGAGCAGCAGCTTTACATACATGTCCCACACCGGCTCGATGCGAGGCATGAACTCCATGTACGAGTTCGAGAACGATCCGAAGAACGCCCACGCGGCGGGGAAGAGCACGTAGTGGGAAAATGCCGCGCCCGCGATGAACAGGCCCGACGAGGAGATCACGAACGGAATCGCGAGGCGCTTCTCTTTCGCGTACAGCCCGGGCGCGATGAAGAGCCACACCTGCCACATGATGTAGGGCGAGGCGATCAGCACGCCGGTGACGAGCGCGACCTTGATCCAGAGGAAGAACGCTTCGCCCGGCTCGGTGTAGATGAACTTCCCGTCGGGAATACTCGACGTGAGCCGTTGATAAACGAAGGCGAAGATACGGCCGATGAACGCGAAGGCGACCAGGAAGCCGACAAACAGCGCCGCCACGGCGTGGGTGATGCGCTTGCGCAGCTCATCGAGGTGTTCGAGGAACGTCATCCGGCCCTCGCCCGGCTCCTCGAGGTCCTCACCGCCAAACGGCGAGCTCGACCCCGGGACGAGGCTGCCGCCGGGTTCCTCGTCTTCGGGAACGCGGGGTGACTGGCTGGGGAACGGGACGAGCGCCACGGCCTGCGACTAGGAACGCGAAACGGTTTCGCGCGGCGGGGCCGTCTCGCCGGATTCCGGCGTGATGTCGTGCGCCGCGAACTTCGACTCGGGCGTCACGAACTTGGCGTCCGCGACTTTTTCCTTGGCCTGGGTTTCTTTCTGCTCCTCGATCTTGATTTCCGACTCGAGGGTGTTCTGCAGGTCCTGCGACGCTTTCTTGAATTCGTTCAAGCTCTTGCCCAGGGACTTCCCCAGCTCCGGGAGCTTGCGCGGGCCAAAAATGATGAGCGCGATCACCAGGAT
>JBDTMB010000070.1:0-16404 GCA_039934485.1 Vicinamibacterales bacterium | reverse complement strand
CAAGCTCGATCCGCGGGTCCAGATCAAGAACCCGGTGATGTTCATCGTCGAGGCCGGCAGCCTCCTGACGACGGTCATCTTCGTCCAGGAATTGATGAATGGCACGGGGCACCCTGGCTTCACCGGGCAGGTCGCGTTCTGGCTCTGGTTCACGGTGCTCTTCGCCAACTTCGCCGAGGCGATGGCCGAAGGCCGCGGCAAGGCGCAAGCCGACACGCTGCGCAAGGCGCGGACGGAAACGGTGGCCAACAAGATCGGGCCCAGTGGCCGCATCGATAAGGTGCCGGCCGCCAGTCTTCGCATGGGCGATGTCGTGATGGTCAGCGCCGGCGAGTTCATCCCGTCGGACGGCGAGATTATCGAAGGGGTGGCGTCGGTTGACGAGTCGGCCATCACCGGAGAGTCGGCGCCGGTCATTCGCGAGTCGGGCGGCGATCGATCGGGCGTCACCGGTGGCACGCGGGTGATTTCGGACTGGCTCAAGATCCGCGTGACAGCCGATCCTGGCCACACGTTCCTGGATCGCATGATCGCGCTGGTCGAGGGCGCCGAACGGCAGAAGACGCCGAACGAAATCGCCCTCAACATCCTGCTGGCGCTGCTCACGCTGGTGTTTCTCCTGGTCGTGGTGACGCTGCAGCCGTTTGCTTACTACGCCGGTACGGAAATCCCGATCCCGGTGCTGATCGCGTTGCTGGTGTGCCTCATCCCGACCACCATCGGCGCGCTGATCTCGTCGATCGGCATCGCCGGCATGGACCGGCTGGTGCAGCACAACGTGCTGGCGATGTCGGGCCGCGCCGTTGAAGCGGCGGGCGACGTGCACACGCTCCTGCTCGACAAGACCGGGACGATCACGCTCGGCAACCGGCAAGCCACCGAGTTCATTCCGGTCGCCGGCGTGACCGACCGCGAGCTGGCCGATGCCGCGCAGCTGTCGTCGCTCGCCGACGAGACGCCGGAAGGCCGGTCCATCGTGGTACTGGCCAAGGAGAAATACGGCATCCGCGGACGCGACCTCGCCGACACCGACACGGTCTTCGTGCCGTTCACGGCGCAGACGCGGATGTCGGGCGTCAACCTCAAGGGTCGCGAGATCCGCAAGGGCGCCGCCGACTCGATTGCCCGGTACGTCACGGCGAATGGCGGCACCGAGTCGGCGGACTTGCGGGCGATCGTCGACCGGATCGCGCGCTCGGGTGGGACTCCCCTGGTGGTGGCTGAGCGCACGCGGGCACTCGGGGTGATCCACCTCAAGGACGTCGTCAAGGGCGGGATGCGCGAGCGCTTCGCGGCGCTGCGCGCGATGGGCATCAAGACCGTGATGATCACCGGCGACAACCCGCTGACGGCGGCGTCGATTGCCAGCGAGGCCGGCGTGGACGATTTCCTCGCCGAAGCGACGCCGGAAGACAAGATGAAGCTGATCAAGCGCGAGCAGCTCGAGGGCAAGCTGGTGGCGATGACCGGCGACGGCACCAACGACGCCCCCGCGCTGGCGCAGGCCGACGTCGGCGTGGCGATGAACACCGGGACGACCGCGGCCAAGGAAGCCGGCAACATGGTCGACCTGGACTCGAACCCGACCAAGCTGATCGAGATCGTCGAGATCGGCAAGCAACTGCTGATGACTCGCGGCGCGCTGACGACGTTTTCGATCGCCAACGACGTGGCGAAGTACTTCGCCATCATCCCGGCGATGTTCGTCCTGGCGTTTCCCCAGCTCGCGATCTTGAACGTGATGCGGCTGGCCACGCCGGAGTCGGCGATCCTGTCGGCGGTGATCTTCAACGCCGTGGTCATCATCGCCCTGATTCCGCTCGCGCTGAAGGGCGTGGCCTACAAGCCGCTCGGCGCGGCGGCGATCCTGCGGCGCAACATGTTGATTTACGGACTCGGCGGCGTCGTGGTGCCGTTCATCGGCATCAAGGCGATCGACCTGGTGCTGGTCGCGGTTGGGCTGGCATGAGATCCTGAGCAGAGGTTCTGTATGCCCGATCAGCGGCCGACGGCAGACGCCCTTCTGGCGCGCATCAAGGAGAAGGACCGCGCGCGTCTTCGCATCTACATCGGTGCCGCCCCAGGCGTCGGCAAGACCTACGCGATGCTCAAGGAGGCCCACGCGCTCCGCGTGCGCGGCCTGGACGTCGTCGTCGGCATCATCGAGACCTACGGGCGGAAGGACACTGAAGCGCAGGTGCAAGACCTCGAGGTGATGCCGCGGCGGTCGATCGAATACCGCGGCGTGACGCTCCAGGAGATGGACGTCGACGGCATCCTGGCGCGCCAGCCGCAAGTGTGCGTGGTGGACGAGCTGGCCCACACCAACGTCCCCGGCAGCAGGAACGAGAAGCGGTTCCAGGACGTCCTCGAGATCCTCGACGGCGGCGTCCACGTGATGACCGCCGTCAACATTCAACACCTCGAAACCCTGAACGACGCGGTGGCGAAAGTGACGGGCGTGCGCGTGCGCGAAACCGTGCCCGACACCTTTCTCGAGCGCGCCGACGAAGTGATCAACGTGGACGTCACCGTCGAGGAGCTCCGTAACCGCCTCCGCGAAGGGAAGATCTACCAGCCGGAAAAAGTGGAGCAGGCGCTCACGAACTTCTTCCGCAAGGGGAACCTCTCGACGCTGCGTGAACTGGCGTTGCGTGCCGTGGCCGACGAAGTTGGAGAAAAGGCCGCCAGCTACCGCGCGCAGGAAGGGCTCGAGCCGGCGCAGATTCCCGAACGCGTGATGGTGTGCATGAGCTCGAATGCGGTGGCGCCGCGAGTGCTCAGGACGGGCGCGCGCATCGCTGGCCGGCTCGGTTCGAAGTGGTACGCGGTCTACGTCGAGACGCCGCGCGAGCAACCCGCCCGCATCAAGGCCCGCGATGCGGAGTCGCTGCAGCAGAACATCCGTCTCGCCGAAAGCCTGGGCGCGACCGTGGTGCGCGTCAGGGCCGAACACGCCTCCGACGGCTTGATCGCCTTCGCGCAGCGCGAAGGGATCACGCACGTGATCTTTGGCCAGAGCGCGCGAACGCGGATTGAGATCCTGTGGCGGGGATCGACGCTCAACAAGTTTCTCAGCGCCGTCCCCGACGCGGCGGTGCAAGTGGTGCCCCTGGGAGAGGTCCAGAACTCATGAAAGACCGCATCCTCATCATCGAAGACGAAGCGCCGATTCGCCGGGTCATGGCCATGGCGCTCGAAGCCGAATACGACGTGACCGCGGCCGAAGACGGGCCGTCGGGGCTGGCGCGCTTTGGCGACGGCTCCCGGTGGCACGTGGTGCTGCTCGATCAGCGCATGCCCGGCATGGAGGGCCTCGAGGTGCTGCAGCGGATGAAGGCGGTGAATCCGGCGGTGCCCGTCGTCATGATCACCGCGTATCCGTCGATCGACCTGGCGGTGGACGCCATGAAGATCGGCGCCACCGATTTCCTGCGCAAGCCGGTAACGCCCGAGATCCTGCGCTCGGCAGTGAAGGCGGCGATGAAGCCGCGGCCGGCGGCGCCCGCGGACGCGGCCGCAGCCGTTGACGCCGGGCGGCCACTTACGGGCCGCCCAGAGCGTCCCGACATCGAAACCATCACGATGAACGGCTTTCGCATCGTGCACCAGGAATCGGACAATTCGCAGGGCCGCCATCGCTTCCTGGTCTTTGCCGGCGATGCCGACGCCGGCACACAGGTTGTGGTCGAGGTCAGCAAAGACGCGATGGCCAAGGTCGAGCGGATGGTGGGCCGCCGGTTCGATCAGGCCAGCGGCTACTGGGAAGTGCTGGCCGAGGACTACCTGGCCGCCTACCTGTGGAACGACCAGCACATTCCGTCGCAGCCGCTCCTGTTGAAGGAGGTCACGGCTGACGACCTGAACAACGCCAACTTCTGGCCCACCGGGGTCTGACCCCGCGGTGTAGCGATGTCACTCAGGGTCCGTCTCATCGGCGCCTTCGCCGTCGTGCTGGCGGCGCTGGCTGGGCTGGGTGGGTGGAACGCGTGGCGGTTGTGGGAGATGGGCGCGGTCTCCAACCGGATCATCGCCGACAACTTCGACTCCGTCGTCGCGGCCCAGCAGATGAAGGAGAGCCTCGAGCGGCAGGATTCTGGCCGGCTGTTCCTGTTGCTCGGCCAGGAGGAACGCGGCGAGCGCCAGTTGCGCGAGCATCGCGCCCTGTTCGAGGCGGCGTTCGATCGAGCGGCGTCGAACATCACCGAGGTCGGTGAGGCCGAGGTCATCGAGTCGATTCGATCCCAGTACGCGGCCTACTCCGCGCTGACCGACCCGTCCGCGTACTTCAGCGACGCCGAGCCGCGCTTCAATCGCCTGCGCGCCGAGCTCGACCGGCTCCTCGCCATCAACCAGGATGCGATGCGGCGAAAATCCGCGGAGGCGGCGGCGATCGCCCGCACCAGCGGCATCCGCGCCATTGTCGTCGCCGCTGTCCTCACGATGGCCGGCATCCTGATGGTCGTCCTGTTCGCGGGGACGCTGCTGCGATCGATCGGCCGGCTCACCACCGCCTCCACCGCGATCGCGGCCGGCAACCTTGACGTCACGGTTCCAGTAACAGGCGGGGACGAGATCGCACGGCTCGCCACGTCATTCAACGAGATGGCCGGTAAGCTCCGGGAGGTGCGCGATTCGAACCTCGGGGAGCTGATGCGCGCGCGGCAGATTCTGCTCGAGAACGTCGATCAACTGCGCCAGCTCGATCGCCTGAAGTCGGCGTTTGTCGCCGCCGCCGCCCACGAGCTGCGCACGCCGCTGATGACGTTCCAGATGGGCGTGCATCTGCTGATCGAGGAGTCAGGCACCTTCAACGCCCGCCAACGCGAGCTGCTGGATCTCTGCCGCGACGAGAGCGCCAAGCTGGTGCGGCTATCGACCGAACTGCTGGACCTGTCGAAAATCGAGTCGGGCGAGGCGGCGCCCCGCCTCGCCAAGGTGCCGGTCGCCGCGCTGCTCGGGGGCGCCATCGATCCGCTGCGGATGATGATCGACACGCACGGGATTTCACTGGCTGTCGACGTGCCGGCGGATGTGCCGCCGGCGCTGGCCGACCGGACGCAAGTCGAGCGCGTGGTCACCAACCTGATGACCAACGCCGTGAGGGCGACGCCGGCCGGCGGCTCGATCACCGTAAGCGCGCGGCGCGCCGGATCGCGAATCGGCATTGCGGTCGCCGATACCGGGCACGGCATCCCGCCGGAATACCTCGAGCGCATCTTCGTCCCATTCATCCAGGTGCCTGGACCGCCCGCGGGCGGGGCCGGGCTTGGCCTCGCCATCTCGAAACGCATCATCGAGGCACATGGCGGAACATTGAGCGTGGAGTCAATTCCTGGTGCAGGATCGACGTTTAGGTTCACACTGGCCACTGCGTAGATGTCCGTTTTCGATCAACCACGCCGCCGGCATGCCGTGGAGATCATCCTCGACGCGGCCGCGCTGTCCGTTACGCCGTTGTCGCGGGCGGCCGGACCACGCCTCGGACGGCTTGATCGCCTTCGCGCAGCGCGCACGGTCGCGGGTTGAGATACTGTGGCGGGGGTCGACGCTGAACAAGTTCCTGAGCGCGGTGCCCGACGCCGCGGTACAAGTCGTCCCGCTGGGCGAGGTGGCCCACCCATGAACGAGCGCATCCTGATCGTCGAAGACGAGGCGCCGATACGGCGGTTGATGGCGATGGCCCTCGAATCCTCCGGCTACGACGTGACCTCGGCCGAAGACGGACCGTCGGGCCTCGCGCACTTCGCCGACGGCTCCGGGTGGCGGGCGGTGCTGCTCGATCAGCGCATGCCTGGCATGGAAGGCCTCGAAGTGTTGCGCCGGATCAAGGCGATCAACACGGCGGTGCCCGTGATCATGGTCACCGCCTTCCCGTCGATCGATCTCGCCGTTGACGCGATGAAGTTGGGCGCGGTGGACTTTCTCCGCAAGCCGCTGACGCCTGACGTCTTGCGTTCGGCGGTGGCGGCGGCCATGCGCAGTCGCGGGGCCGGTGCGGCTCGGCCGTCGCCGCGGCCGGACACGCACCCGATGCCGAACATCGAGATGATCACGATGAACGGATTTCGCATCGTGCACGAGGGTTCGTCCGGACAGGACTACCACTTCCGGGTGTTCGAAGGTGCAGGCGAAACCGGTACGCCCGTGGTCGTGACCATCACCGCCGACGCCGCGGCCTCGGTCGAGAGTCTTCTCAAGCGTCGATTCGAGCCCGGGAGCGGCTACTGGCAGGTGCTGGCCGAAGATCTGCTTGCGGCCCACCTCTGGCGCGAGCAGCGGCTGCCGGTGGAGCCGTTGGTGATCCGCCAGCTGTCCGCGGTTGACCTCGAGGCCGCAGCCTTCTGGCCCGGCGGCTCGTAGCCGTGGCGATGTCCCTTCGCGTCCGGCTGATCGGCGCCTTCGTCGTGGTGTTGGCGTCGCTCGCGGGTCTTGGCGCCTGGAACGCCTGGCGCCTGTGGGAGATGGGTGCGGTGTCCAACCGCATCATCGCCGACAACTTCGACTCCGTCGTCGCGGCGCAGCAGATGATGGAGAGCCTCGAACGGGAACGCGGCGCCTGGGCCACGCCCGAGGGCCGAGCGGCGTTCGCCGCCGCGCTCGATCGGGCCAGCCACAACATCACCGAATCCGGCGAACAGGACATCGTCAACGCGATCCGAACGGACTTCGACGGCTTCACTGAAGCGCGACTCGGCCACCTGCGCGAGCGGCTCGACGCGCTGGTGGCGATCAACCAGGCGGCGATGCGGCGGCGATCTGCCGAAGCCGCGACGATCGCGCGGACGACTTTTGCGAGTGCGATCGGCCTGGCCGCGCTGCTCACCATGGCCGGCATCGTGCTTGGCGTACTGTTGGTGCGCGAATCGAAGCTCGAGGAAGTGATGCGCGCGCGACAGGTCCTGCTCGACAAGGTGACCCAGCTGCACGAACTCGATCGGATGAAGTCCGCCTTCATCGCCAACGCGGCGCACGAGCTGCAGACGCCGCTCATGAGTTTCCAGATGGGCGTGCACCTGCTGCTCGAGAACGCGGCAAACCTGTCGCCGCGGCAGCTCGAGGTGGCAACAATTTGCCGTGACGAAAGCACGCGCCTGGCGCGGTTGTCAACCGACCTTTTGGACCTGTCGAAAATCGAATCCGGCGAGGCGCCGCCGCGGTTGACCACGATACCGGTCGAGACATTGATTCGGCAGGCCGTGGAACCGCTGCGGACGCAGATCGAGGCGCACGGCCTGGCGCTGCTCGTTGACCTCGCCCCCGGCCTGCCGGCCGTGCTGGCCGACCGCGCGCAAATCGAACGTGTGCTGACCAACCTGGTCACGAATGCGGTCCGCGCCACCAAGGCCGGCGGCCGCATCACGGTCTCGGCCGCTGCCGCGGCGGTGGGCCACGTCCGGTTCGCTGTCAGCGATACCGGCGCGGGAATTCCCGCCGACTATCTCGGGCGAATCTTCGAGCCGTTCGTGCAGGTTCCCGGAGTGCCGGCCGGCGCAGCCGGGCTTGGCCTCTCGATCGCGCAACGCATCATCGAAGCGCACGGTGGTCGTATTTCCGTGGTGTCGACACCGGGGTCGGGGTCCACTTTCGCGTTTACGCTCCCGGCGCCAAGCGGTTCTTGACGGGAGGAAACTTCTTGCCTGCCCCGCCGAAGCGCAGGCGCGAAGGCGGGTCGGGAGGGCACCTCTTGTCGGGAGATGACTCTTGTCGGGGGTGGGTGTCGAGCCGCCCGATGGCCGGAAGATTACCGAAGCGGCGCGGGGATCTCGTTCAACTCAATCCGGCTCAGAAGAACGCAGTCCGAGACACCGACGGCTCTGAATTCGACGGCGCCGAGAGCCGCGTCCACCAACTTCAAGGTGAACGGCAGCTCGATGCGATCGCCCGGCTCGATTCTGCCGGCATACGTCGCGAGCGTTTTTCGAAATCGTCCCCCGCTCGGCCCACCGCCCGAGTCGCTCCACCACTTGGTGTCCACTTCGAGGCGCACTTCGCCGGCCGCACACGCCTCATCCCGGGAAAACCCGAACCACGCGACATAGCGGCCGCTCGGGATCTTGAAATTCGGCGGCCCGTACACGAGTTGCCCTCTGCCGATGTCGTGCGCGCAATCCTGGTTCTGCCTGGCTCCCGCGTCGACCAGATAGCACGGCAATCGCTTGCGGAAGCGAGCGGCGATCGGCGAGCCGGCGTTATACCGCGCGAAGATTCGCGCGGTCATGCTTGCGGGAGCAGTCGCTGCGAACCACGCCGGCACGCGCGAATACGACATGCTGACCTCGCTGAAATAGGCGTACACGGTCGGAGAGAGCAGATAGAACGCCGCCCCAGCGACGAGCGCCAGATTCAGCACGACGGCATGAATCGCCCGTCTAGGCATCATCAGGCCCCAGGGACGTCAGCGTCGGCGCGCCGGCGCCGATCAACACGATCGCCGCGGCGAGGTTCGACCAGCTCAGGAAGCGCGAGAGGTCCCACCCCAGCGCGACGATCGGCAATGGGGAGAGCGTTGCTGCCACCGCCACCAGCAGCGTCGGCCATCGCGCGGTCCAACGCTGCCAGTAACAGAACACCGCTGCCCACAGGAGCAGCAGGCTGGGCACCAGCGAGTAGGCGACGGCGATCATGAAATTGCCCCAATGTCCCGGGAACTCGTACCGGCTCATGTGGTCGAAGCTGCTGTGCAGCGTCTGGCCGAACGTATAGGCCATGTGCGCTCCCTTGACTTCGTCGCTCGCCGGCCATGCCGCCATCGAGAGCCTGAGTGCGGTCTGATCGTGATACCAGATGACACCCACCGTGCACAGGAACGGCACGGCCGCCAGGATCAGCTTCTTCGCGCGGTCGGCCTTGAGCATCGCGCACGACCACGCGAGCATGATCGCGACCGGACACCACAGAAACACGAACCCTTCGTGGATCAAGGGCCCGATGACCACCGTGAGGGCGGCCGCGACATACCGCTCGTGCACAACGAACCACAGGGCGGTGAGCACCACAGCCATGAGGTAGACGTCGACGTAGCCGGCGTCGTGTGCGAGCACCGGCATCAGCGGGCTGCCCATCAGGCACAGGAACGACAACGCCAGGGTGATTCTGGCCTCCCACCGTTGGTTGCGCCGGACCGCGTCCTGGAAGAACATCTGGAGCGCGACGATGATCGCGACACAGGCGATCACGTGGGCGCCGATGATCATGGGCTTCAGATCGGCGAACGACCATACCTTCAGCAACGGGTGGACGAGCGTCCCCATCAGGCCCCGCCTGATGAAGCCATATTGATAACTGAACAACCAGTAGAACTCTTTGCGTGGATCGAGTGCTGGAGCGAGGCCTTTCCATACGCCAACCACTCCAGCGAGCATGAACGAGGCGAGGAGGGCCCGCGCTGCACGGCCGCGTGATGCCGCGGTCGCCCCGAGCCGGCCGTTCGTCAATGCCTCGGACGTCCCCATTCGGAAGTCGCTGCATTGTAGGGCCATCGCGAAGGATTCGGGAGCATTTTCGAGAAAAGTCGGCTAATTGCCGAGGCAGGAGGCATCGATGACTCCAATCAGTTCGAGCGCATCGGGCTGGCGCGAGGAGTGTTCACCACATTCAGCGGCGCCGGCGGGGCGCCGGCAACCTACTTCACGAGCCAAGTCACGGCAAACGCCTTTACCTTGCTTGGTGTCCAGCCGATGCTCGGTCGCGATTTCGCGCTTTCCGATCAGCAACCTGGCGCCACGCCCGTCGTCATTCTCCGCAACGATCTCTGGCGAAGCCGCTTTGGCCGCAGTCCATCGATTATTGTCGCCACGGTCCGGCTCAACGGCGTGCCGACCGTCGTGATCGGCGCCATGCCGACCGATTTTTCTTTTCCCGACGACCAGGCACTGCGGACGCCGCTGGTGCCAACCGAAGAGGCGCTGTAGCGAGAGACTTTCTATGCGCGCTACGCGTTCGGGCGATTGGCGGCGGGTAAGACGCGTGACAGTGCGGTCGCCGAAATGGAGACCATTGGCCGCCAGCTGGCGAGCATCTACCCGAACACGAACAGCGATCGCTCTCCAGTCAGAACAAGCGCGCGGCTGGACGTCCGCAGGATCTCCTCGATCTGGGATGTTGGATCGCGTCATCGCGAATCCTCTCGGCGACCCCGGCCACTCTGATGCTCTCAAGTGCGGTCGGCGTGATCATCTCTACCTTGCGCTTGAAGAAACGTGGCCGGCCACGCCGACCCGCGTGGCTGCAGCGAAGTACACCTGCAGTTCCTCGTGCGTGAAGATCTCCCGGATCTCCGCGACGAACTTCGGCACAAACGTCCCAGGGAACCTCCTCCATCCGGTGGTTTTTGGAGCGAATAGCCTGAGGCAGGACGCGCGGAGTCGTTGGTCGGATCGCCCTCCCGACAAGAAGTGCCTCCCGACAAGGAGTCTTCTTACCCGCCCGATCGCTCGAACAACACCTCGCCGCCGCGCGCGCGGACGGCCTCCACCAGCGCGTCGACTCCGGCGCGAAGATCGGCCGTGCCGAGCCATTCCGCGTCGATGACGCGAAGCACGCGGCAATCCTGCAAATCGTGGCTCAAGTTGCGGATCAGCTCCTGCGGCGTGGCGTGCTCGCGGACGAGCGGCGGTTCGCCCATCCACGATTCATGGGCGGCGGCCTCTTCGCTGGAGGCCCCGCACTGCGCATCCACCGTACGTAAGTACAGCTGCCGGCACGACAGGTCTGCAGTCCGCCCGCCAGTGGGCGCGATGCGAAAGAGCAGAACATCCCGCCGGTGCATGGACACAATCAGGCCCGCGCCGCCAGCTCGGCGATCGTGCGCCGGACGATGGTCCGCGTGAGCGGGATCTTGTAGGCGTTCTTCGAGAGGGCCCGGGCGCCGGCCACGGCGGTTTCACCGGCGCGCGCGCAAAGTTGATCGGTGATGCGCTGGCCGGCCAGCATCTCCTCGACGGCCGGAAGCCGCCACGGGATGGGCGCCACGCCGCCAAGCACCACGCGCGCGGAGCGGCAGGTCTCGCGATCCATCTCGAGCACCACGGCCACGCTGACCACGGCGTGGGTCCACGCTTCGCGATCCAACTCCTTGTGATACGTGCTGCGCGTGCCCGGCCGGGCCGCCGGAATATGCACGCTCGCCAGCACATCCTCGTCGCCTAGCACGTTCTCGTGCACCGCATTCTGGCGCGGCAGCACGAAGAACTCCGCTGCCGGCACGACGCGCTCTCCGGCGGGACCGACGATGCGGAAGGTGGCGCCGAGCGCGACCAGCGCCGGCGCCGTGTCCGATGGGTGCACGATGTAACTCGGACCGCCGCCGAAGATCGCGTGAAAGCGGTTCTCTCCGCTAATCGAAAAACACTGGGTGCCGCCCGCCTTGTAGCAGGGAAAGCCGTTGCGGTAGTACCAGCACCACGGCCGCTGGCACACGTTGCCGGCCAGGGTCCCGACATTGCGGATCTGCGGCGTGGCCACACTCGCCGCGGCTTCGGCCAGCACGGCGTGTCGGCCACTGATCTCCGCATGATGGCTCAGCGCGTCCAGGGTCACCAGGCCGCCGATCGTGAGGCCGTCGCGGTTGGCGGTGACGCCATCGAGACCCTTCGCCGAACGCAGGCTCACCAACACGTCGGGCTGGATAATCCGCTCCTTGACGAGCGCCAGCAGATCGCTGCCTCCGCCGGCGAAGGCGGCGGTGCGGCCGCTCTTGTGCGCTTGCTGCGCAAGCTTCACCGCGTCTTGCGCATCGCGCGCGGCGGCGTGCGTGAAGGCCTTCATGCGAGCACCCCCAGCACCTTGTCGCGGGTAATCGGCAGGTCCTTGACGCGGCGGCCAATTGCGTTGAACACGGCGTTGGCGATCGCGCCAGGCGCCAGGACGATGCCCGACTCGCCCAGGCTCTTGGCGCCATACGCCCCATAGCCGTCGTCATGCTCGACGAAGGTGACTTCGATATCCGGCGCGTCCATGTGAGTGGGGATGCGGTCGTAGTAGAAGCCCGCGGTGAGCGGCTGGCCGCTGGCGCGGTCGTAGATCATGTCTTCGTGCAGCGTCATGCCGATGCCCTGGATGGCGGCGCCCTGCACCTGGCTCGTGGCCGTGAGCGGATTCATGATGCGGCCGCTGTCGTGCACGGCCACGTACTTGGTCACGCGCACCCGGCCCGATTCAACGTTGGCCTCCACTTCGACGAAGTGCGCGCCAAACGCGTTCCTGACCTTGTTGGGCTCCATGCGCGGGCTCGGCGTGGCCGAGGCGATCAGCACGCCGTCGCCGATGGGCGCGCCCTTCGATGCGAGTTGTTGCTTGAGATCCCGCGCCGCCTCGATGACGGCTTGTCCGGTCTGGATCGTCGTCCGGCTGCCGGACTCACCCACCGAATAGGGGCACTTATCCGTGTCGCCCGAGACGAGGTGCACACGCGACAGCGGAACGCCCAGCGCTTCGGCCGCGATCAAGGCCATGGTGGTCTTGGCGCCGGCGCCGACGTCGGTCACGCCGACGAACACGGTGTAGATCCCCTTGGCATCAAGATGGATCACGGCGCTGCTTTGGCCAACGCCGGAACGGAACGCCATGTAGGTGAAGCCCGCGCCGCGCTTGATCGGTCCGGCGTCCGATCCGGGCTGCTGCCGCCGCCGCGTCTTCCAGTCGAACAGGCGCGCGCCCGTGTCGATGCATTCGGGCAGCGAGTAATTGGTGAAGGTGGCCTGCTCCGATGGACGACGCACCATGTTCTTGATCGCGAATTCCACCGGGTCCATCTTCAGCTGATGGGCCACATCGTCCATCATCGACTGGATGCCGAAGAAGCCCTGGGGAAACTCCGGTCCGCGGTAGTTTCCCGACACGGTCTTGTTCGTGTAGACGGGGCTGATGTTGGTCTCGACGTTGGCGCAGGTGTACAGCTCGACGCCGGCCAGCGTGCCGCTGTTCTTCCGGTAGGGCCCCATGCCGCTGACGGCGCGCAACTGGATCGCGCTCAAGCCGCCGTCAGCCGACGTCGCCACCTTGTAGTACTGCGTCGTGGGCCACTTGCCGTGCATGCCGATGAAGTCGTCCTTGCGGGTGAACTCCAGCTTGACCGCGGCCGCGGCCTCCTTCGCCAACACCGCGGCGATGAGATCGGCGTCCTGGTTCTGGTTCTTGTTGCCGAAGTTCCCGCCCATGTACTGCGAGACCACGCGGACCTTCTCGTCGGCGATGCCGAGGTCACGGGCGATGTCGTGACGGCAGTTGGCGATGCCGCCGGTCGGCGTATAGACCGTCAGCTTGTCGCCCTCCCAGAGCGCCACTGCCGCGCGCGGCTCCATCTGGGCGTTGTGGACGAAGGCGGTGGAGTAGCGATCCTCGAAGACACGATTCGCGACGGCGAACGCCTGCTCGACGTTGCCACGCTTCTGCGCGATGGGCTGCGCCTCGTTGCGGGCGTTCAGGCACAGGTTGCCTTCCGGCCAGATCAACGGGGCCCCGGCGGCGAGCGCCTCTTCCTGGTCGAGCACGTGCGGCAGGATCTCGTAATCCACGACGATGAGATGCATCGCCTCTTCGGCGAGATGACGGCTGGTGGCCGCCACAGCGGCGACTGGCTCGCCGACAAACCGCACCGGGTTGTTGAAGGCGAAGCGACGCTGCTTGTTGGCCTTCTTGATGTCGTCGTTGTATTGGGCGCCGCCTGGTACGGAGCCTGAGCCCCACACCACGGTACAGTTCTCGTGCGTGACGATCGCCTTCACGCCGGGAAGGGCCTTGGCCCTGGAAACGTCGATCGCGCGAATGCGGGCGTGGGGATGCGGGCTGCGGAGCACTCTCGCATACAGCATGCCCGGCAACTGGACGTCGCCGGTGTACTTGGCGCGGCCGGTGACGCGTTCGAGCGCGTCGATGCGCGTGGTCGAGCGACCGACCGTGGTGAGTGGCGTCATCGCACCCGTGCCGCCAGGGCCGTTGGCTTGTTGGCTCATCGGTCACCTCCCGCGGCGGTGCGCGCGGGCAGGGCGGCAGCCGCCAGGACCGACTCGACGTAGCGGTTGTAATTGGCGCAGCGGCACAAGTTCCCGGCCATGCCGGCGCGGACCTGTTCCAGCGTGGGATGCGGGTTGCTGGCGAGCAGCGCCTTCGCGCTCATCAACTGGCCGGAGGTGCAAAAGCCGCACTGCGCGGCGTCGTGTTCCATGAACGCCTGTTGCAACGGATGCAGGCGATCGCCGGTGGCCAGCCCCTCAACGGTATCGACCCTGCGGCCATCGGCCCACACCGCGAGGTTGCTGCACGAGTAGACGACCTTGCCGTCGAGATGCACCGTGCAGGCGCCGCACTCGCCACGGTCGCATCCGATCTTCGTGCCCGTAAGGCCCAGGCCGTCGCGGAGCAACTCGACCAGCGTCCAGCGGTCCTCCACTTCCAGGCGATGCGCGACACCGTTGACGGTGACGCGGATGGTCGTGCGTGGAACCGAAGGACTCGCCGAGATGGCGGGGGCGGGGACCGCCGGCGCCTGGGCGTCGAGGGCCGACACCGCGGTGACCGCCACCAGCGCGGCAGTGGTGCCCTCGATGAATTCGCGGCGTGTTACCTCGAGGTCGGGCGCGGCATCGTCTTTGGCGCTCATGGTCCCGCCTTCCAGCTTGAAGTGAGAAGTCAAAAGTGAAAAGTGAAAAGGCCGACGCGGACGCAGCGCCCATTATGCACCTCTTATCGGGAAGGTGACTCTTGTCGGGAGGGCACCTCTTGTCGGGAGGGCACCTCTTGTCGGGAGGGCACCTCTTGTCGGGAGGATGCGCCACTTGTGTTGGCTTCGGCGGGGCAGGCAGAAGTGACTCCCGACGAGGAGTTCCCTCCCGATGGGGATTGCCTCCCGGCAAGGAGTGCCTCCCGGCTCTATTCGTGTGTTTTAAGCGAGCGGATCTTCAGGGCGAGCGCCACCACGACCAGCAGGATGGCGCCGAGCGACACGGCGAGGCCGGTCTTGCGGAACGACACTTCGGCCAGCGCCGCCTGGCCGCCTGCATCCACCTTGCTCGTGATCGACAGGCCCTCGTCCAGCGCGGCGCTGATCTCCACCGTCTTCGGATCGAAGGCGTGCATCGCCGTGCGGGCCAGCGTGAGGTGGTTGTTGGCCTCGCGCAGGTTGATCGACTCCGCGCCCATTTCCATCCCCGTGTTCTCGGCTGATGCGACGAGCGCCTGCGAGTGGGCGATGGCGCCCTTGAGTTTCTCGATGCCGGCGCGCATCGAGGCGGCGGCCGCGAAGCCGGGGTCACCCTCGCTGTGGCAGGTCACGCAGAGCGCGCCCTGGTCGGTGCCGAGCAGCGCATCGCTCGGCTGCTCGATGTCGTGGTTGCTGTGGCACTCGACGCAACCCTTGGCGAAGATCTGGCTGTGGGTGCTCAGGGCGAACTTCGTCGCGAACACCGCGTGGCAGGTGCCGCACACGTTGGCGACGGCGCCGACACCCGGCGGCGCGGCACCATGGTTGCCGTGGCAGTCGTTGCAGGTCGGCGCCGACAGATCGTTGCGCTCGACCATCGCCTTGTAGTGGACGCTCTTCTCGTATTTCACGCGCTGGTCAGTGGGCAGCGGCGATCCGTCGGCCAGCTTGTAGCCCTTCATGTGCTCGGGATCGGCGTGGCACTTCGTGCAGGTGGCCGCCACGTTCGACGCATACACCGGGGCCTTGGCGTCGCTCACCAGGCGGATGCCGTGCGCGCCGTGGCAGTTGATGCAGGTGGCGACCCTGGTGTCGCCCTTGGCGAGCTGCTGGCCGTGCACGCTCGTCGCGTATTCAGTGGCCTGATCGACGCGCTGCTTCGGCGCGTACTTGCGCATGAACGCCGCGTCGCTGTGGCACCGGGCGCAGGTGGCGATGACCGCCTGGCCGGTGGGCTTGCCCTTGAAGCCGGTGGACGGCGCCTTGGCCTTGACCTTGTCGGTTTCGTTCGGGTTGCCGCCGTGGCAATCGACGCAGCTGAAGCCGTGCTCGCGATGGACATCGGTGCCGGCGAAGTCGCGCGCCGGTGTCGACAGCGTCACTGACGCCTGGCCCTTGTGGCAGGTCTCGCACCCGGTTGGAGCAGCCGGTTGCGCCGCCGCCCGATCGGCAACCGCCAGCACGACGACGACAACCGCCGCGACAACGTGGGGGCAAACCTTCAGGTTTGCCCTCAGAACGACGGGTAAGGCGCGAAGCCTATGCTGCCAGGTAGCCATAAATGGTAAACACGATCAGATAGATCACCGCGAGGATGCCGGCGAACGTGATCAACCGGCTGGGCCGGCCGTCTGCCGCGCGACGGTCGAGGAACGGAATCACCACCAGCAATCCGAACGCGATGTTGAAGCCCATCACCCCCAGCATCTCGCCCTCGAGCCCGAACACGTGGCTCGGGATCAGCTTCAACGTCTGGAACATCG
>JBDTMB010000069.1:0-16411 GCA_039934485.1 Vicinamibacterales bacterium | reverse complement strand
ACCCGTGCTGGTGACGATGGATTCGGATGCACCGAAGTAATCGGTGAAGCTCGGATCATCCGCCGTGCTTGGGCGCAGGTAAGGCTGGCGATTCGAGTCATGCCGCACCGAACTCTTGAGCAGGGTCAGTGTGCAATTGACGCTGGTATACGGCCCGACCACGCTGGGGATGCTGACGCTCACCGACTTAATGCGGCGCAGGTAGTGGCCTGGGGTATCCAGATCAAACAACCATTCAGGTATATCGAACTCACAACGGTTGTATTTCTTGCCGTCGACAGTGTTCGCCGCGCGCAATGTCACAAGTTGTGTTGGATTGAGTCGGCGCAGGGAAATGTGCTTGGTCAGCTCGAATTCGCGCCGGTTCTGGTCCAGGTAGGTGACTTCAAGTCGCTTGATATCCTGGTGCAAACGCTCCCCGGCGAGCAGCCCATCGCGCATTGAATCCCAGTAATCGTTGCGCAAGATATTGAGGGGTTTCACTCCCAGCTCACGCGCGGCCGCCCGTTCGGCGCGGCGTGCCATTTCCAGCGCCATGCGATACGCGCTTGAATACAGGCTGTAAAGCTGGGTTCGCATCCACTCATAGAGCTGCTCGTTCGAGAACTTGCTGCGCATCACCTCATCGACAGCATTGGCCTGCTCGATCTGCTCGAGGTGATTGATCAGCTCCTTCTTGGTGATATCGATTCGGATCTGATTGGCGAGAATCTGCCTATCGACGTGCTGCAATTCTCTTAAAGCCTGGTTGCTCTGGAAGGCCCAGTCGTCCCGGCGGCGCAAGTGGGTTGCCATCAAGGAATGATGGGAAGCTTCATTCTGGTGAAGCTGTGAGATCGCTCTGAAGGCATCCCCAAGTGTTGAACTTGACGTCCCCAAAGCCGTTAAGGCTTCTCCTACTTTAGTCGGAAGAGGATTCGGTACGTAGTGAACTGCAGATGCAGAGAGGTGAAATACCGACGCAACGACCCGACTGATGCTATCCGCATCTGACCATAGTTTAGCTGTGTCAAGTGAGGTCACTTGAGAGTCTTCACTTCCGATCAACCCCAGGGCACTCGCTTGACTTGAAGCACCGTCCGCTTGATTCCCCAGCATGGATTCTTCGCCAGCACTGTTACCTTCGTCGGGCGCTACCGCATCTTGTTTACCAAGCAAGCGCTGGTACTGGTTATATCGTGTAGCAACAGAGGTTCTGCCGGCACGGAGAGCCTCGATGTTGCGCTCCGCCTCGGATATTTGCAGTTCACGCACTTCATTCACGAGTCTGAGCAGACTGATCTCATTCGATGAGCGCAGTTGCGCCAGATGCTCGGCGTCGCGCTTCTCGATGGCCGACAACATCGCGCCGCCCAATGCTCTTGTTTCATTGACCAGTTCCAGCGCGCGGGCGGAAAGGGTGTTGTAGCGGTAGTGCGGCGGCGGCGCATACAGACCGGCAATGACGTCGCTCAAATCGAGTCCGGCCGCGGTGGCCCGTACCAGCAGTTCCGGATCTATCGGGGCATCCATCAAAGGCAGGCTGCGCCTGATGCCCTCGATATTGCGACAATTGCGCACGTTGGCCAGGCGGACTTCGACAACATTCCAGTAAGACAGAATCTTGTCGTTGAACGGCATGCAGAAGTACAGCATGCCATCAGGGTTGGGCTGCTTGATTGAGTCCTTGTCCCGCCAGGCAGTGGGTCGATTGCCGCGGACCGAGGTCCCGACATCGATCCAGTAATTAGCAAAATCATCCCATTTGCTGATCACATCCTCATAACTGACAGAGGCGCGTTTCGATTCCCCATCATGCTGTCGCGGGCGGCGGCCGAGGATGCGTTCGGCCAGCACATACAGCATCGTCGCCTCATTGATCGATTCGCGGGTGTCGCGCCGGTAGAGGCTGTCGGCCCAGGCAATCAGGTTGTCCAGGTACGCAAATAACGTGCGCCACAAAAAGGCGATGTGCCGGCCCCGCGCAATCTGGAAAGGACGGAAAGGTGCATCGCGCCAGCGGTTGATGAGTGTGTGAACGGCATCGGCGTCGGTCGGTGTTCCAAGACCACCAGCCACTTGCGCCAGCGCAGTCAAATCGTCGATCACCTGGTTGCTCAGGACGAGCTTCTTGAATACCTTAAACTTCAAAAAGCGGTCCGCATCGGTCTCAGGCCCGCCACTTGTTGGGTCAAACACGTAGCGCAACCAGCGTTCCGCATCCTCGAATTTGTGTTGCTTGGACAGTTGATCGGCGATTAACAGGGGGGCATGCAGAAAAACTTCCCAGTTGTAGCGCGCGTAAGGCAACCGCGAGTCAAATGCCAATTCCCCTAATCGAACCTCGCTGTATTTATCGGAATCGATGGGGGAGCTGGCACCAAGATTAATTGCACCAAATTCATCGAGTTGGCTGGGCAGATCAGGCCATGTCATGTGATTGGTCGCCCAGTGCAGCTTCCTCTGTATTGCTGACTGATACGAGTCCGGTAAGGCTCTCAACCCGGCGCCCGAGGCGGAAGGCAAGGCCGCAATGTCGATGAAAAGGCTCGATACCCCATCCCGATAGTAAAGAACCTGTGGCCAGGCGGGCGCTGCCGCCGAGCTTGGTGCGCCGGCAACCCAAAACTGATTTGATGAGGACGGAAGAATGCTGATTTCTCCGCTCGCGGTCGTGTTTAGACGAAAGGATTCATCGACTTGCTTGTATTTTTCCTGGAACCCATTCATCCACGGTCGAGAGTTCCTGGCCCACGGCACTAGTGGGGAGCCATCGCCAGCCTCGGATAAGACTGATTCTTCAGGAGCAACGTGAAAAATGACGCGCTGATTCAACACTGCGTCATCATCAAGACTGAAACCCAACTCAAGTGCGTAGAACGCAGTTCCATCAAGCACAAAATGGAGAGTTTGGTCGACTGATTTACTCTCACCGACAGCGACTGTTGCAAGGGTAACCGTCGGCAGAACTTTGTCAGGGAACTGTTCGGTGTAGGTCATGGAGACTTGCTGTGCCCCAATCTGACCAAACCTCAGAATGTTGTGGGCCACCCCAGGCCCATTCGGATCGCCGGGTTTGAAAGGCTTGAGCGGAATGTAGGCTGAGCCAATTTGGGCAGAGAACTTCTGGTTCGGCGTGGACACTTCCTTCAGCCCCGTTTGGCCGTCTTCATACCTCAGGTTGATCCACGTGCGGCACTTGATGGTGATGCGAGAGGTCTTGGCCGTAATCGCAGCCACGAATTCGTCCCATGCTGAAGTCCGATTGATCGTGATCAAATTCTTGGACTTAAAGTACGCAAGAAAGTCGCGGATCAGCCCGACTTGCTCTGGCCAGGTTGGCTCTACTATCTTGGCGCGTCTGGGGAGAATGTAACTATCCGCATAGGCGACAGCGTCGAAATTGAAGTATTCGACTTGCTGACCTTGATAGCTGAGCGTCTTGTCCATCGTCAAGAAGTCAAGCAATCGCCACCAATCCTTAGAACCAATTTCGTACTCGGGATCCAAGTCCTGATACTTCAGCTTCAACGCATAGAGTCGCAACGTTCCTCTATACTCGGCCGGAAAATTCGATGGGTTGGTGAGGATGAGCTCAGCCAACCGGGTTGGCTCATTAAATTCGGTACCCAAAACAAGTGGTGGCTGTGGGTCTGGTACGACCGGCGGCACTGGCGCCGTCGTAACATTGCCCGCTACGTCGGCTTGGTAATAGACCGCTATCCTGGGTAAGCCTGCAGTTGATGGCTCATAGCGCAAAGAAAAGCCAATACGGTGATCCGAGAAGGACGCAACATCCACGGCTCTTTTGTCGCGAGACAGTATTTGTTTCTTCCATGCGCTTCCGTTGTATCTCGCCCAAGCCAGCTGTATTTGCCACTGGTCAGGCCTAATATCGGTTCCGGTTATTCGCTGAATGAGCGGCCACGCGATGTACAGTTCTTCATGCAGCACAAACGGTAAAACGTGATCCCCTTCAATATCTAATTCAATTCGCTGCCATGGCGTCCACTCCATAGATGCACCACCCAGATCAAGACACTGACGCCAGTAGTAGTGATACGGGGGGTTGGCGGATCGGCCGACCACATAGAGGCTGCGATTCTGTTCATGCAGATGCTCAAACATGCCCAACACATGCGTTTGGCCGATTTGAGCGACATCATCCAGAAACTGGCCGAACGATTGGACGGCTAGCTCTTGGTTCAGCTCGCCTTGCCCGAGCGCTGATTCAAGCTGCTTGAAGCTCGATGACTTGTCGTCGCGCAGCTCGGGGAACAGCCAGTTTTCCGGGAACAAAAACACTTTGCGGTTGGCTTCCCACACGCGGTAGTTCCGCATCCAGGTCCAGCGGTCCTTCAGTTCTCTACTGGCAACCTGTCCACGCTCGAGGCCGAACAGGAGCCGCTGGGCGAATAACTGCGTTGCGGTGATGGCCTCCAGGATACGAGTGGTCTCGAAGCACGGCTCCATCTGCGGGTCAATCAGGTAGTACTCGTACAGATCATTCGCGTTACGAAAGCTCGTATAGTTGCGAGCTTCGAGGCGAACATTGCCTACCAGATAAGCGACTAAAGCGTCGCGCCGTTGTTGACGCAGCTTGTCGTTGATGGCGCGCCAGTCATCTTTGTGCTCTTGCTCGCTGATTCGTGCTTCCAGCAGTGCCTTCGCAGTGGTAACGGCCTGGGCAATGTCCGCCCCGTCGGCGATCTGTGTGATCTGCGTGTCGTTTGCACCAAGACGTCTGGCGAGCATCAGCAGCTCGAATACGCGCCGTAACTTGCGGGGATCGCGCAAGTTGTCGGTTGTGACCGTGACTGCTTGTCCCGCAATAGCCAAGGCCTGCGTGTCGGTAATCGCAAGGCGTGTTGCCAGCGGCCGTAGCGCTGCCGTCGTAACCGTTTGCGCGCCACTAAGAGCCAGCGTGGTGAGTCTGCTCAGCAACTCGCTCAGCGTGGGGCGCGAGAGTTGTTCGGGCTGCTGTAGCCAGGCCAGGTCCAGCAATGCCTGCCACTGGGGGCTTGACCATGCACCGCCCGAGGCCGGCTCCGTTGCGAGCAAGTCGTGCCAATTGATTCCTGTGCTGGAGCCGACGGTGATATCGCGGGTGAGCTGCAACATGTCGCGGTCTAATGTCAGTGCCGCGCCAAGTGTAATCATGCGGTAGAGACGATCCATCCAGGCGTGCAGAAGCGGAAAATCGCTGCGCTCCACACGCGGTGGGTCTGAAGAAGGAACATCGCCCAAAAAACTCGGGGCCAAGAAAGCAGTTGACGCCAACGAGGCGGGGTCTTGCCCTTGTGCGGCCGGAGGAGCGAGCCACAAGCCGGACCCCAACAACGAAATGACTTCTGGTTCAGATAGCCCGCTCTGTCCGGCTATCACCGCTATCAATTCACGCTCGCGCCGCCTCGTGGCTATGGCGTTCAACAGGCGTGTGAAGCGGGTAAGGGCGTCAGGATTTCCCGGTAAGTTCGTTGTCGTCACGGCCAATAATGCCCGCGCTTCCGGATCGGCCATCAAGGGTAACCACCCGTCGAGGCGGGTTGTGGTGGTTGGTACCGACAGTTTCCCAACCAACTCGTTGAGCAGTGTGGTGGTCGGCGCGACGGGGGGCGTGGCTCCTGCATCGCGTATCGTTTCAACCAGGGTATGTGCAGTGGCAGCATCAAAGATTGTTGTCAATGCTTCCCTCGCCTGCGCTTCAGGCGCGACATCCGGGCGGACGGCGACGACGGATCGTAAACGTAGCTGAATGTTCTTCAGAAGCTCCACGATCTGCCCGTCGGTCTTGATCGCCTGCGGCAGTACTCCAAACAGCCCGCTCAACTGAGCGCGGGTCAGCAGTGCCTGCGCCACTTGCTCTGCCGACAGCCCGCTTTCGCGTGCGCGCTTCAAAGCCTTGCAGAACTCTTCCAGCGCGGCCCAGTTGAAGGATTGAGTCGGGGTTGGATCGAAGGCGGTGAGTGTCTTCCACAACTCGAACTGCAATGTCGAGAGTCCCAGCGACGCGCGTAAGTTCGCGGCTGACATCGGCTGGTCCAGCAGGTAGTCCAGGGGGATGCCATGGTGATCATGCAAGCGCTTGATAATCGCCAGTTTGACGAGCACGCCCTCCCTGTCCTGGGGAGTGACCAATACCTCCATCTCGATTCCGCCACATAGCGCAATCGCCTTATCGAGCTGGGTGATCGACCAACCCGGCAACTTCGCGAGCAAGCGCGTAAACCGATGGAGGCGATCCAAACATGCGTGGAGGTCGACGAGGGGCCTGAGAACATCCCCCGCGCCTTTAGCGAGGACGTGCATTTCACTTGTCTTGCACTGATTGCGATCGCTTAGCCTCAACTCGCCTTCAAAGCCCGATACAAATCTGGTGGCGAGCACCTTCTCGAGATCGTCCAGTTCTAATCCGGTGATCTCAATCAGCACCGACGCGCGAGCCACCACCTCATCTCGAGTGTGTCTGTCGAGGTTTTCACCCGATGCAGGATCAACAAATGGAAAGCTGCCGCCTCCAAGTGATCCGAGACCGTAGGCTCGCCACAGATCGGCGCCCGTGCGTTTCTCGGTGAGCAGCCGCCATTCGGACAGCGGCCATTGCTGGGGGAAAGTTACGTTCAGCGTTTCGGCTGCTACCTCGTTGACGTGCTGGCCGCTGCGCAACGACAGCAAATCAAAGCGCGACACGCCCAGCTTGGCGAGATATGCCCTGGTTTCGGCATACGGGCGGTTGAACGGCAGCCGCCACGGGAAGGCCGAATTCGCCGTCGTCTGGTAAGGGTTGGCGCCAACCGCATTTTCCAGAACCTCCAGAACGATGTCGATGTGTTGAATCGGGTTGTCAGGGTCGGCGTTCTCGCACGTCAGCTGCAGCGTGAAGATGCCGGGACGTCTCTGTTTGAGAAGCCAATGCAGATTCTTGCCCAGCAGGTTAAGCAGATCGACCAGATACGCCGGTTGCCCCAACATTGACTCGCACGGCTTACAGAGGCATTCATCCAGATCGCCGAAGAAGCCCGGCAGGCTCGGTAGATTTTCCCTGACCCCTTCTGGCAGCGGTAGTGTGTATTCTTCGACGTCCTGCCAGCCTCTCGAAGGCGACCGTCGGTTGACTTCCACGTCCAGCATCACGCCTTTGCCGCCATCGACATGCAATTCCGCAGCGTGGATGAAGTTATCGGCTATGTCACGAGCCGTGTCCTTGGGCAGTCGTTTGCGATGTTGCTCGTAGATCGATTCGCTTCCGTACCGAAGGGCTTTCCCAGGGGTTCCAATATCGGCATTCATCAGGTCGGCCGCCAGCTCCATGCTGACCCCGGTGCGCATGAAGCGCCCCAGGTCGCGCAAGGTCTTGTGCGCGACAGGCACTTTGGCATCGCCATCCTTCACCCGCAGCTTGCCTTGCAAGATCTTCTCAACGGTCGCGCCATCGTTCTTGATCAGCGCGCCTACTTGCGCGCCTGAGACTTCCGGCAACGTCACGTTGCCGGCAATGACTTTTGCCTCTAGCGCCGCGAGGGGATGCTGCGTTTCAACCTGTGCGAGTAAGCGCAATGCCTGGCCTGGACTCGTGGATGCTTCCTTTGCCACGCCGATCCAATCGGCGGACATCATGGCCGCCAGCGGTGCGATCGAATCGGATGCGCTACCTTCCAGGCGCGCATTCAGTGCGCGCGAAAGTCCTTCATGACCCGACGCCAACTGATGCACTCGAACGGCACGCACAAATGACTGGATCGGCCCCCCTGCATCCGGATGGCGTTCGCTCATCACCAGCAGAGCGTCGGGGTCATCCAGCCCCTTTTCCTGAACAATTGCCAGTGCCTCGAGTGCAATCACCCTGGGCAACGGATTCGAGAGGCCATCCAATATTGTTGCGAGAGCGTTATCGCCGCCGCGCTGCCGATCGATTTGCTGCAATCGCAGCAGCAGTCCCAGCGCCTGCTCTAACAGTTCGACTCGCGCTTCACCCAGGGCCGGCACGCGATTCAGCGCACGCGCGCTTGTCCAGGCTTGCCGCCACTTCGCCGATGGCTCCCTCAGTACCCCGGTCAAATCGGTTGCCACGCCCTGGCGCACCATGGCATAAAAGAATGGCCAGCCACTGTCACGCAGCAGCGCTTGTTGTTCCGAATGCTCGACGGTCAACTGCAGTTCGGCGTCTCTCGCCATGCGGCTCGAGGCCACCCAGGCCTCCACCGCCGCGCGGTCCAGCTCGCTATCGCGCGCGATGAAATCTATGTCGGCTGCGGTGACATCCCAGGGCGCGAGATCCCCACGGGTCTGCTGGGCATTGGCGTGGGAGGCCACCTCAACCCGCACCAGGTCTTGTCCCTTTAACCGCGGGAGAACGGCCTCGCCGATCCGCTGCATCTCGGACACCGCGCCAACGTTTGCCAATGTGAATGAGACAGTTTGGTCGCGGGCGGCCTTTCGCACCTCTTGCCTGGCAAGTGCCGCACCATTGGGCGTTTCGTGGATTTCGACGATGAGCCAAGGTGCAGGGCGTGAAGGCACATCACCGAGCTCGAAGTCCGCGGGGTGATACTCGATGCGAAATTCGCCGTTCGATCCCGTTTCGGCCGTGCCGATTGGCTGACGATGGCGTAGGTCCCGCTCAAAAGCGCGCACCGTCACATTGGCTAGCGGCTTCTGGTTTGCGTCTTTCACGGTGCCGCGGATCACGTACGGCGCCACTTGCACCGTGATATCCAGTCTGTATTCCGCCGGCGCCTCGTAGTTTGTCTTGCTCGTGAAGAGAAGGTTGTTGTCGCGGTCGTAAACGCGCACGATCACATTCGCGCCGCGGCGCTCCTTGTCGCTGCGACGAAAATCAGCATCGCTGTAGATGATCGTGTAGCTGCCGCCATCGTCCGTCGTAGCCGATTGCCCAAGCGCGTGTTCGCCTGAGTCGTCTGTATCGTGCGCGATGACCGTCAGGCCAGATGCTGGCGTTGAATCTGGATACGTCGCCGTGCCGGAGACGACATACTCCTCGCCCGAATCAACCAGTCTTGCGCTGCCGCCGCTGGCAGGTCCCTTGTCGCCGCGTGTTGCGCCCTTTTTGGCCGCGGCTGACTTTGCCTTCGCCTTGCCTTCTTGTTGATTGGCCATTCAGTCGTCTCCGCTACTTGTTAACTCAGTGAATTAGTTTGCGTGACGGAACATCTCGAACGATGCGTGACCGATACTCGCAACATTCGACCGGCACTCCGGGTGCCGTGGACATTAGTTCGAACCCAACCTCATTTATTCGTGAACTGGACCAATTGCTGTTGTTGCAAAAGGATATTGGAGCCTAGCCCATTGACTCACTGCCCTCAACGGACCCTTCGTATTCTTACGTCGTTCCAAATTCGACCCTTGTCTGCCGACAAACCGACATAGTTGTAGCCTTGTGACTTCATCACTCGCGTATCTGCCTTGGATGGCGCGCCAGTTGAGTCTAATTGTCGGTCAATATAATCCTGTGTGGTTTCATTGACGCTTGCCATCTGTCCACCACCAATGAAAGTTGAGACTGCATAATCACCTTGCGCATAAGCCTCTGCGACGGAGTTTCCCATTCTAAAAATGGAGTTCAGAACGGGCGTCGTAGTGACCTTACTAACTGATTCTGGGAGGACGATGTCGAACCACACGATCACACTGAACATCGTGGCCGGCATTTGTAACGCGGTTCCGATTGAGGCCGATCCACTTTCACCAGGCGAGGTAAATGTCTTTGGTTTGAATGATTTCGTTGCGCCAAGATCCATCTCAAGAGTGGTGGCTTTAGGAGCTGGCACTTCTCCTTTAATAGAAACCGTTGGTCCTAAGGCAAGAACCGTTTGAACTGGCTCAGGGCTCAGCGAAAGTCCGGACGTCTTAGTGGGGCGAGGCGGCGGTTTCGCCGGATCAAAAGCCTCGGCCTGGGTCCGCACAAATTCTGGAACATCCCCAGGAGTTTTCATTCCCTTTGGGGCGGATACGTCGATGCGATTTTCTCGCAAAAACTGCAGCCGACCAGACTTGCCCTCTGCCCTAAGCCGTGCATTGCTTTCTCTGATCTGCCCTGCGGCAGCTCTTTCCAACGCCGAGTCGTACGTGTTGCTAGTTGAGGTTTGCGGATTTATCGTTTGTGGTTTCCCAGCTGGCGTACTGTAGTGAGGCGTAGACGGCGCATGACCGTTGACGAAAGCCGCCGGGTCGAGACCGTAAGAGTATGCCTCGCTGCTTACGAATCGGCGGATAAGATCGTGATACGCCTCCGTTTTTCCTCTGAGCGCCCAAGTTGGGACTTCTACACTTTCTATTAGATACATTTGCTCAACAAAGGGAAGGCTCTGCTTGCCCGTTGCATCTACGTGATTAATCGGATTGCACGTCGCATACAAGTAGATGTTTAGGCCATCGGAAAGCCCGGTCGGATCCGTACTGATCCACCTTGCTAGCAGTGCGGAGCAATATCTAGCCGCGTGATATCCCAGTCCACTCTCTTCGTCCCTCTCCATCCCCGTATACCGATACCGTGTCGCTGGCGCTTCAGTCCCACTCTTCATCAACCGATACGCACTCGTCCCGTACGGGTGATATTCCTCGTAGGAAATAATTTCCGCGCGTTCATCCAATTCCAAACACGCGGATCCCAGATGATTGCTGTACTGATAGCGATAGATCGGTTCTCTCTTGAACGGGACGTCGTTCGCATGACGGCGGCTGGTTGTGATCACATCGTCGACCAGCAACACTCGCTGCTCGCCTTCGAACAGGTGATGCGATTCAATCTCCTCGACCAGCGTTGAGCCATTGCCGTTGTAGCGGCGATAGCGCTCGTAACCGCCAAGGTAGATCCGTTCCCAATAGCCGATGCCGTTCTGACTGACGATGCGTTTGCGCGTGCGCTGCTTGCCGCTGTCGTACTGGTAATACGCGGTGCCGCCGCCACCCAGATCGATGCGCTTGATCATGTCGCGGTGGTCCCATTGGAGCCGGTATTCATCCGGCACGTTCGCCAGATTGAGCATGCTGCCGTGGGTGTCGTACTCGTATGAAATGGCCTTCAAGGGATTGTCGGTATCTGTTCCGGTGAGGCGATTGCTGTCCGGTGCGTATTGGTAGTTGCGCGTCCACGTGCCATTACCAGCGCTGTGGTGCATCCTCTGGATGTTGCCCACCGAGTCGTACTCGTAGTCCTGATCGTACTTTCGCAACGCGTCCGCCGCGGTCACGGGAAAGTTGACGAGGTCTGCCAGGCCTTCAATGTGCGTCGGCGATCCGGTGTTAGCACCGCTCTCGCGTCCGCTCGCTTTGATCAACCGGTACAGCGCGTCGTACTCGTACAGGCTGCGCGGCTCGATCAGCGCATTCTGAAAGAAGGCCGGCTTGTAGGCTTCGTCCGTGATCTCCGAGATGTTGCCGACCGGGTCGTAGGTGTAGTGGAGTTGCTGCAGCACCTTGGCGTCTTTGAGATCCGATCGATACTGCGGAAACGGTGGAGCATAGAGCGGGCGCGTGGTGCGCAGTTGACGCAGCCGAAGGGTCTTCTCGTCGTAGTCGTATTGGGTGATGGTGCCGTTGTCGAGTCTCAGATACTCCTTCTGGCCCTTGGCGCTGTAGCGGATTTCCTGGATGACGGTCGTGCGCGTGCCCGTGCCCGCATCCGGGTCGTAGCTGGTGGCGCGCATGACCAGGTCTTCACTCGCGAGTGCGCCCCGTTTGTTGTAGCTGGGGAGATAAATCGCAATCCGGGGCTCCTCAGGCAGGTGCCAGTTGTACAACCGCGTCATACGGTTCAGCGCATCGTGCTGCGTGATCTGCACGTAGATGTCACGTTCTAACTGGCTTGCCGGATTCGTCTGCCAATCGATCACCGACTCGGTCGGCGCGTTACTGAGCGTGCGATGGACCTCCCGCACATTTCCCTTGAAGTCACGGCGTTTCATTTCGACGCGGCCGCTGGAGTCGTAGTGTCGAATCAATTGACCGTTGAGGTTGTCGTCATCGTCTGACATGGCATCCTGGTATTCATACTTCTCCACCAGGATGCGTGGGTCCGTGTAGATCGACAGCCACTGCGCGACGGGCCGGTGCAGCTTGTCGTAGTCGGTCGAGTAAATACGATTGTCTCTGGTAACGGCCGTGCCTTGTGGCGTCTCGTTCATGTCCCAAGCCAGCATGGGCTTGCCCGCCGCGTCCATGAGCATCCAGCGGTCGCCCGCGTCCATGCTGTGCTGGAACAGCAAATTCCCGGCGATGTCGTAGCAGGGGACCGCATTCCCAGGAAGGCCATCGCTCGGATCGTTGTTGGCCTTCGCGGGCGTGATGTACTGCATCACCAGATTGCCCCGCGCATCGCGGATCCACAACGGCTTGCCTTCAGCATCAAGCTTGGTGAAGGTCAGGTATTTCTCGTCAACACCGTTGGTGCGGTTATGCGCGATGGCGATGACTTCACGGCCCAGGCTGTCAAGATGGACTTCTGATGGTGTGTCCGCGTGCGTGGCGGCAAGACGCGCGGCTCGCTGTTCTTCAGGCGTAGCCGATGCACTGATAAGCCTGGCATACCAGGCATTACCTGTCTCCAACACCGTGTCGTTAGCATCAAAACTGCGGGCAACCCATGGCGTGAACTCGACACGGCTATAGCTGCCATCGGGCATTTCGGTACGCACCACGCGCCCGGCGGCGTCGTAATAGATGACGGCGGTGACGCCTTCGGCCGGAGGCCGCTCGCAGCCAAAGCCGATCGCACTAAAACCAGGTTCGTATTGCTTGACCGGCTTGCCCTTGTTGTTCAGCACCGTGAGGCCGTTGATGATCCAGCGCAACTTCTGCTCTGCTGTCGGCAGCGTGGGATCGGGCTCGGCCTGCACCTTTTTCATCAGCACATTGCCGCCGCCGTCGGAGCACTCGAGCGAAACGTGAATCGGGTTGTCATGCGCCGGATCGAGCGCTACCTGCGTGGCGTGGCGTTCACGGACAATGCCGCAGGCTCCTGCGGGTCGATCTACCCATCCAGTGAAGGTACCGTTGGTGTCCCGGCCTTCGCCGAAATGATAGACAAAGCGGGCCGAGGCACTGGCCAGCCATCGACCAGCCGTCGCCACATTCATCTCGGTAGCAGCGCAGAACTCCTGCACAGCCGCAGCGGAAGGGTTGGCCAGGTCGTAGTCGAAGTCGATGAGGTCGTCAGCGTCGCTGCCTTTGCCTTTGACCGCTGCGGCGACCACCATCCCGCGGGCGTCGAAATACACCTCGCTACGGTTGCCGCTGGCGTCGGCCATTTCGATGGGCGCCAGCACGCGGTAGTCGAAACGTGGTTGGTGCGTGACCTTGTCCAGCCAGATGCCGCTGCTGTTGCCCAACGCGTCCTCGCTGGACCGGATGAAGAGATCGCGGTTGTCGTAGGTGAGCGTGGTAATGCTGTCGAACGGATCGATAAATTCGCCGGGCAGGTAGAAGTGCTCGTGCGCTCGGGCTGCAAAGCCGGCGGTTCCGGAGCGCATCCAGTACTGGCCCGTGAACGCCGGGTCGATGTCAACGCCACGGATGTAGCCGCTGATCTTCGGATCATCCAGCATCTGCTGAGCGGTCAGGCCGGTGCGGACCGGATCAAGCAGCTTCAAAGCGAATACGGCCTGGAGCAGTTCGCTGGTCAGGGCAAGTTTGTAGTCCTCGTACTTGAAACCTCGCGGGCCATGCTGTCCGATTGGCAGCAGGTGATCCTTGTCCGGGGGTGCACTGTCGCGGGAGTCATCGAAGTAGCGGCTGCATGCGTGTTCGACGATGCGCTTTTGCGGAGCGGAGCCGTCCGCCACCTCATGGTAGCGCTTGAATTGAACGGCGTTGGTGGGCGGCGTTTCACCGGCTCCGTGTCCGTATTTCTCGCTGAGATCGCAAGCCCGCAGATCGCCGAGACCGTAGTAATGCGTATCGATCTTCGGAATACCCTTCAGTTCGTAGGCCAGCGCTTCGCACGGCACGCGCAATCGGTGGTGCCGCAGGGCGTCATTCGGGTGGGTCGCGGGAGAGGGTAGCAGCACATCCCGCGTATAGCGCATTTCGCTGTAGGCAAGATGCTGCTCGCTCTGCACCTGCGCGATCAGTTCGGGGCGAGGCAGTCCAGCGTGGTCGCCGTCCTGCCAACGGGCGTAGCCGATCGCGATCGACTGCTGCGGATTGCCGTGCTCGTCGTGACGCACATTAAGGGTGTGCGCGATGCGCGGGTCCGGCCGCAGCGCCGCACTGCCGCGCAGATCAAGCTCGTAGTGATAGGTCAGCGCCTCGCTTTCGGTGACGAGGAAAACCGCGTGCTTGTTGGCCCCGCGTGGCTGGATGCGCTGGATGTTGCAATTGTGGGTCGCCGCAGAGAACAACCGGATGGGCGTGTGCCTGGGGGCCGGGCCGGTCAGCTCGTCCACGTCGAGCTCATACGTTTCCTGCCGCAACACCATGCCTTTGCAGGCGCGCAGCGCCTCGCGCCACTCGTCGGCATCGAGGCCCGCAGGCAGCTCCGGTTGTGGAAGCTGGTTTTCATGAAAGGCGTTGGGCTCGATCGTTAGATTTGGCAAGCGGGCGGCGTAGCGGTGCGGAAAGTATTCATGCGCAAACTGGTCGAGGATGCGTTTCCGATCGAGGGCAGCGCCGGTGTGGTACCAGGTGACCGATTTGACCGGGGGTTGGTAGAGGGTGTGATCATCCGTCACCCAGAGACTGCCGATATTGTTGGTTATCGTCGTGTCATAGCGTTCGACATCCAGCACCTCCACCCGGCCAAAGCCTCGGAACTCACGCTCCGCGCCGTCGAAGTAGCCGTGGTGATAGCTGTAGGTGGAACTGAAAGCCGTGCCGCGCCACTTGTCGCGTGCGGTGACCTTGCTGACGCAGTGCACCGGGAACGGCAGCCGGGTCACCCACGGCGTACCCGCCTTCAGGTCCTCTAGATAAAAGCGCGTCGACGGCGTGTATTCGATCTCGGTGGTGGCGCCGAGGTTATTTTCGACCTTGATCAGCAGGTGCGGCTTTTCATGTTTGCGCTGCGCCTGTCTGTCCGCATAGGTAATGCGCACCCCAGCCATGAGATCGATGTAGCGGACCGGGTGGCCCGTATCAGCAGGCAGGTGCGAATTCCACACCAGGCAGGCTGTTCCATTGCCAAGCAGATCGGCGACCTGCACCGCGCCGAGGTTCTCGGTCGCAACCGGCAGCGCCACCGTGAGCCCGTCGCTGAGGCTGTTGCCGGATCGGTTGAAGTACAAGCGGGCGCCGTCGCGTCCCAGATAAATGATGTCGATGGGGCCGCTGCCGTCGATGTCGGTCAGCCGGATGCGCGCCGGATTGAAAAGATCCGGGTGATCAAATCGCGGTGAATTATCCAGTGTGATTTTGCGGCCGAAGCGGCCGTAACCGAGATTCGGCCAATAACAGACTTCGCCGTTTCGGATGCGCACCAGATCGGTGAGGCCGTCGCCGCACATATCGGCCAGAAAGATCGTCTCGGTGCCGTCGGCAAAGACGAGCCGTGGGCCGGCGTCTTCGTCTGCCGCCGGCTGCGCACGCTCCGCGGCGGCGAAACCGCGTTCATCGAGGGAGGGGTACCAGGTAAAAATGTCTTGCTCGGTAATCAGCGCATCGGCGTGGCCGTCCCCGGTGAGGTCAACGAAACGCAGGTTGGGGTCCTGCCAATCGATGTTCGGCAGGCTGGCAAACGGCACATGGTGCTTCCACCCGGCGTCGCGATCGCGCTCGTGGAAACCCGGCGCGGGTCCGCCAAAATCCACGACGTCGATTGTTCCATCGCCCGCGAGGTCCATGAACTGGTGTCGGCTGCCCGCGGCCAGCGCGATGGCCGGCAGCGGCGAGACCGCGCGCAGGGGACCGAATTCGCCATCGCCCCGGTTGGGCTTGTAGTACCAGCCACCCGCGTGCTCGGCGAGCACACCCGAGAGACCCTCGCCATCCAGATCGAGCCACTGGTAGCCGGGGCCTTGGGTGCCGACGGACAGGTTTTCCAGTTGATCGGAAGCGATACTGTGAATCGTGCTATCGACCTTCGGTGGGCTGTAGGTGAAGCTGACCGGAGGCCATTGCCGCGATTCGTAGTCCGTGCCAGTCCGCAAAATTTTCTGGTAGGCGCGCTGGGTAACAGACTGCAGAACGGTGTAGCCAGGCTGTTCCGGATTCGTGAGCGCCGCGGGTTGCGCGTACTCGAAATCGGTCGAACGCACGAGATAATCCGCGGCGCCGAGCTCCGCTTCGAAGCGATGGAACATGAGCACGCGGCGGCACAGGCGATACGTGCGCACTTCGAATCCGGCGCGATGCGACGAGAACGGATCGGCACGAACGAACCAGTTGTTCGTGTTCGCGACGTCAGCGGTCGGTGTCGCGTTCAGGCCGGGAGCGGTGTAGTCGAAGACAACCTCGAACATCCAGTCTTGCGCGGGGA
>JBDTMB010000068.1:0-16479 GCA_039934485.1 Vicinamibacterales bacterium | reverse complement strand
TTCTCGCATCCCAAGGACTTCACGCCCGTCTGCACCACCGAGCTGGGCTACATGGCCCACATCAAGGGGGACTTCGACAAGCGCGGCGTGAAGGTCATCGGCCTCAGCATCGACCCCGTCGACAGGCACGATGGCTGGGCGAAGGACATCGCCGAGACCCAGGGCACGGCGCCCAACTTCCCGATGATCGGCGACACCGATCTCAAGGTGGCGAAACTCTATGGCATGCTGCCGGCCGACGCCGGTGAGTCGTGCGAGGGACGCACCGCCGCCGACAACGCCACCGTCCGCAACGTTTACGTGATTGGCCCGGACAAGAAGATCAAGCTCGTGCTGTCTTATCCGATGAGCACCGGCCGCAACTTCGACGAGGTGCTCCGCGTCATCGACTCGATGCAGCTCACCGCCAAGCACAAGGTGGCGACGCCGGTGAACTGGAAGAGCGGAGACGACGTGATCATCCTCCCGGTCGTGACGGAAGCCGAGGCCAAGGAGAAATATCCGCAGGGATGGAAGCAGCTCAAGCCGTATCTGCGGATCGTGCCGCAGCCGAAGGGTTGAGGCACCCCTAAAGGGGTGCCCTACGCACCCTATGGATTGCGCAGGATCGCGGCGGCCGAGAACGGCGCGATCGCGCCGTCCGTGATGGTCACATACATCACCTGCAGGTCCAGCGAGCGGGTCGGCGCCAGGAAGTGATAGTCATCAATGTAGCCCTCGGCGCCGGCGTCAAGCTGGTCGCCGTTGGGCCACAGGAACACCACCTCGCGAGCCGAGGCCTGCGGCTCCCAATCCTCGAAATCCACCACGTCCGGCGCGCCGGTGAGGCGGCCGTCGGCGTAGATCAGCTTCTTCGGTCCGAGGAACGGCAGGTTCGACGTGCCCCTCCCCGTCGTCACTGACGGATCGCCGTAGTACATCTTGTAGCGCACGCCGCCGATGTGCATGGGAAAGGCAGCCTGCGCGCTGGTGAAGAGCTTCGGGCAGCCGTTGTCCTGATACTGCACCTGCCAGGCGCTGCCGTCCCACATCGCGTAGCCATGGTTCTGCTGAAATGCCGAGCAGCCAGTGACCCGATCCGACGTGAACACCATGAAGCGCCCGGCCGCGCCATCCCAGTGCGGCGAGTCGAGCGTGGGCCAACCGAGCTTGAATTGACGCGCGTTGGTGATGCGGCTGTTGGCGTTGGTGGCATCGCCTTCAACGCCAATCGCCACGGTCGGCACACAGCCGCCGCCGGCTGAATAGTCCGCGGCCGTGCTGCACACGCCCGACGCGCCGGTGTTGAAGTCCAGGCCGTAGTAGCCGTCCTGGCTGTCGAGTGAGAGGATGCGAGTCTTGCCGTCGGCGCCCTGCGCCTCGAAGAACAACCGCACGAAGCCGCCAAGCTCCCGCGCGACCGGCACGCCCTGGCCCGTGGCCACCTGCGCCACCAGCGGCGCCGGAGAGCTCGGCGAGGTGAGGCCGCTCACGCCGCTCCGGCTCGTGAACGAGAGGAAGGTGTCGGGCTTGGTCGCATCCGCGGCGTCCATGGTCGTCGCCACCGTCAGCGGCGAGGTGCGCCCCTGGCCGAACGGGCCGTAATACAACTGCACGTGATTCGCCATCGCGCCGGCGTCGGGCCCAAACAGCGTGGCGCTCAACCGCGCGTTGCCGTCGCTCACGATCTTGATCAGCGTGTCCACGCGATTGCCGGTACCGCGCAATTGCCAGTATTCAGCGTCGGTGCTGCCCGGCACCGCCGCGGCCGCGGTCGATTCGCTGCAGGCGTCGTTGCCGCAGGCCTTCACGACGATTGCATATTCAGTGTTGGACTTGAGGCCGGTAAGCGTGAGCGACGTGGCCGTCGAATCCGCCATGGCGGCGACCGCGGTACCCTGCACGCCCTCGGTGGCGACAATCTCGAAGTGATGGGTCGCGTCGGCGGCCGCCGGCGTCCAGGCGACCAGCAAGGCGCTCGACGACGACACGTCCGAGCGGCCGATGACCTGCGTGTTCACCCGGCTCACCGAGACGTTCGACGGCGCGCCCTCGGCAGACGTGGGCAGCCAAGCGAACCACAGCGCAACCAGGAACCGGGCCATCACTACTCTTATCGGCAGACTCCGGCACCCCTGAAGGGGTGCCCTACTCTTCCCTACGCTGTTCTTGGACTGTTGTGCGCGCGATATTCCTTCGGATCGACCACCACGTCGATGACCACGGGCCGATCGATGGTGAGGCCTTCCCGCACCGCCGCGTCGAGCTCCCCCATCGTCCGCACCCGGCGGGACCAGGCGCCCATCGCGGCGCCCACCGCGGCAAAGTCCACCGCGCCGTGATCGACGCCGTAGGGTGCATGGCCGCGGTTCGCCTGCGCCACGTGGATGAGGCTGAGGCTGCTGTCGTTGTAGACCACGGTGATGAAATGAAGGCCCTCGCGGACGCAGGTTTCGATCTCGGCGCAGGTCATGCCGAAGCCGCCGTCGCCCATGGTGCAAAGGACCGGCCGATTGGGGAACTGCAGGCGCGCGGCCATCGCCGCCGGCAACCCGTAGCTCATCGCCGACAGGCCGTTGGATTCGAAGAACGTCAGCGGTTCGTACGACGCCCACGCCTGGCTCGTGATCGACTTGATCGCGCCGACGTCGGTGGCGAGGATGGTGTCGCGCGGCATCAGCTCGCGCAGCCGCTCGGTGAGCGCGAAACCGGACAGTCCCGCGAGCGGTCCCGCCGGTGTCAGCACCTGGCGCAACTCCGCCCGGAGCTTCGGCAGTTCGTCCGCCGCCCAGGCGTACGGACCCGGCGATCGCCCGGCCAGGTCCGACAAGGCGTGGGCGACATCGCCGACGACTTCGGCGTGCGGGCGATAGTCGTCGGCAGCGATCGAGACGGGGCCAATCGACACCAGCTTCATGTCGTGGTGCCAGAGCTTGTCCGATTCGACGGGCTCGAAACCCAGGCCAATCAGCAGGTCCGCCTTGCGGAAGAAGTCCACGATCACGCTGTCGCCGGCGACGCCGGCGCAGGTGCCGCCAAACAGCGGATGATCTTCCGGGAAGAGCCCCTTCCCTTTCGGCGTCACGAAAACGGGCACCCCAAGGCGTTCGGCGAACTCGCGCGCGGGCCTGGCGTGTTCGTAGGGATCGAGATCAAGGCCGAGAATCAGGACCGGGCGCGTGGCGTTGGCCAGTTCCGCCGCCATCACGGCGAGCGCCTCCGCGCCGGCGCGCGGAACCGGCGGCGGACCAATGTCGATCGCGGCGGTGTCGGTGGGCGGCTGCTCCGGCAGGCGGGCGATGTCGCTTGGCACGGCGATGTGAACCGGGCCCATGCGCGGCCGCATGCTCTCCCGCAGGGCGCGACGCACCTTGGCGGCGGTGTCGCGGCCGTCGAGCGTGACCTGCATCTTGGTGAAGGGGCGGTAGACGGCGTTGAGATCGAGCTTCTGATGCGTGGCAAACGGCGCCGCGCTGGCGGACATCGTGGCGGTGATGGCGAGGAGCGGAGACCGATCGAGGTAGGCGTTGGCGACGCCAAGCGTCATGTTGACGGCGCCGGGGCCGAGCGTGGCCACGCACACGCCGGGCCGCCGCTGAATCTGGCCGGTGACGTCGGCCATGAACGACGCGGCGGCTTCGTGCCGGGTCAACAGGAACTCGATGCCCTCACGCTTCGCGGAATGGATGAATTCGAGAATCTCGCCCCCGGGGAGGCCGAACATCCGGTTGATGCCGGCTTCCCGCAGGGTGCGCGCCAGGACGGCGGCGCAGGTCGGTTCGGACACGCTCATGCATAGGTTTTACCATGCGCTAGTTGGAAGTTAGAAGTTAGAAGTTGGAAGTTAGAAGTTAGAAGTCTTCTCACTTCTAACTTCCAACTTTTCACTTTCTTTACTATGGCACGCGTGTCCACGCGCCGCATTCGTTGTTCGTGCTGAAGCCGACGTCCGTGGAGGCAATCGTCACCAGTTGCGTGCCCGGGCTGGAGACGAACTCGTTGACGATCACCGCGCTGTTGTCGCTGGTGAACTTGCTCAACCGCTCCCAGTAACAACCGGAGTTCGCCGAGGCGCGATAGGTGCCCGGGCTCACCTGCGAGCCAACCAGCCACTTGCCCATGGTGATGCCCGATTGCGCGCCGCGAACGGCCGTCGTGGACCAGCGCCCGCAATTCGGATCGGTATGGAAGCCCGCGTCGGTGGACAGGATGTCGACGATCCACTGCGCCGCATCGAAGTCGACCTGCGCGCTGCCGAGGATCTCGGCCTGGGTGCCGCCAAAGCCGCTCAAGCGCTGGAAGTTGCAGCCGTCCACGGGGTCGGTGAAGTAGCGTCCCGGCGGAATATCCGCGTTCACGCGGTAATCACCAGCGCCGAAGCTGGTGCGTGCGGAGGTGGGATCCATCTGGAGATTCAGGACCGTGTTGCCCTCAATGCCGACGGGACTGGCCTTGCTCACATAGCCCGTGAGCGTCACGCTCACCGTGTAGCCGCCATTCGAGACGCCGGTAATCGCATACGCGCCGCGCGAATCGGTGATGGCGAACAGTCCGGCGTTGGCGCCGTCGATAATCGTCACGCGCGCGCCGGCAAGCACGGTGCTCACCGTCGGCGGCGTCTCGGTGACGATACCCGACAACGTGAAGACCGGCGCTGTTGCACCCGTGCCGGTGGCGGTCACGGTCGCCGGCGTACTAATCTGGGTGGCCGTGACGGTGATCGTGCCTGAGTATGCGGTGGCCGCCGTGGGCGCAAACGTCACCACCACCGGCTGCGATCCGCCCGCGGCGATCGTGCCGCCGCTCCAGTTGCCGCTGAAGCCGCTTGGAAACGTGATGCCGGTGACGGTCAGCGCCGCCGTGCCGCCATTGCTGATCGTCAGCGTCTGTGTGGCCGTGCTGTTAACCGTGACTGGCCCGAACGCCAGGTTGCCGGTCAGCGCCATCGCCGCCGAGCTTGGCGCAGTGGGACTGCTGTCCTTGTTGCACGCCGCCAGCGAGAAAGTGCTGCCAACAATTGCCGCCGACAGGAGTAGTACACGCATCGGATTCCCCCAATAGATGTGACAGACGGGTCCCACCACTGGTAAGAGCATGACGCGTGCCGCCGAAGCGGCGTGTGCAATCGGGTACAGCTGAGGCTGAGAATGGAGGGCCGGCTGGAGTGGAGGGCGCGGGCTGGAGAATGGAGGGCGGGGGCTTTAGCCCCCGCCCCGTGCAAGCTACTACTTGGTCAGGGTGAGGCCGGAGACGCTGGCCTCGGTGTTGTGCGCGAAGCGGATGCCGTAGACGCCGTCGGTGGACTTGAGCTTGCCCGCGCCAACCAGTTCCGCCTTCGGGAAGGTGCCCACCACCGCGCCGTTGATGATGCAATCCACCGCGTCGGCCTTCACCTGGATCGCGATCTCCTGCGACACGGGCTGGTCTTTGCCGGCGGCCTTATGAATCGCCGCATTCGCGATGGCACGACGGCCGCCCATCTGGAACGCGGCGGGTCCGAAGCCACGGGCGATGAACGTGCCATCGCCGTAGGCGGCGCAGTAGAACAGGCTCTGGGTCGCGGTGCCCAGGTCGTTCCCGCCAATCACGAGGCCGTAGGGATGCGGGTGATCCATCCGTCCCATATATTTGGGTTCGTTGAAGGTCGCCTTCACCGTGTAGTTGCCGGTGGCCTTGTTCGCGGGATTCCAATAGACCACGGCGGGACCCGTCTCGACCAGGAGCACGCCGCTCTTCTCGGACAGCTTCGAGTTGTTCAAGACCTGTCCGGCCTTTTCTTCCTGGGCATCGATCTTCCCCGCCCAGCCCTTCACGAAGATGCCGCCGTCTTTGACGGCAACGGCGCCCTCCGGCTGTGCCGGCGCCTGGGCGAGCGTGACCGAGGGAACCAACAGGGCGAGCGCGATGGCGAACGCAGAACCGTAAACGAGACGCATGGGATGTCCTTTCAATGACAAAAACGGATACCGGTAACTATACCGCGTCGGCCCGGTCCCACGAACCCTAGCGTTTGCCGGCCAGCGCGGCCAGGGCTCGCGCGCGCTGCTCGCGTTGCGTGATCGCCCTCTTGAGCGCGGCATCGGCGGCGGCGGCCTTCTGCCTCAGGTCGCGGGCCGCCTCCGCCGCCTCCGCCAATTCGCGCGTGATGCGATCGACGATGGCGTCGCCGCGTTCGAGGGCGCGCCCGGCGCGCTCAAGCGCCGCTTCGGCTTCACGTTCGGCAGCCTCGGCAAACCGCAGCCGCTCGTTCGCCATCGCGTGCGCGCGCTCGTCCGCCTTTGATTCCTTCTTTGAAGGCTCTTCCTCTTTCGGCTTCCTGGGCGGCGTGACCATCGGCACGCCGGCCAGCACGCCGAAGCCGACGCGCCTGAACGGCTTGGTGAGACGTCCCGGCGCCTCCGGACCCGGCAAGGCGTCGAGCGTTTCGGCGACCGCATTCATCACCGGATCCGGCGCCGCGCCGGCGCCTTCCAGGAATTGCCGGATGGCGTGCTTCGCCTTTTGCAGGACGCCGCGCTGCTTGGCTTCGACGATCATCACGTTGGCGGACTTACCGCTCAACTGCTTGCGCTGCTCGGCGCGCAGCGCGTCGGCGGCCGCGACCACCTCGTCGTAGGTCGTCCGCGCGCGCCAATACAACTGGTTGACGGCCCAGGCCGCGAGGTTCGGCTTCTCGAGCCGCTTGATCTCCGGGCCACGCGCGCCGGCCTGCGTGGCCAACGCGTTGCGCGCGGCGGTGAACTCCCCGAGCGGAAGCTGGTACAAGCGGTCGATCGCCTCGTCGTGGGTGGCCAAAGTGTGAACTCGACTCGCCCTCCAGCTTAACAGGCAATCACAATACTGAAGCCAGACTGTCTCATTAAATGACACTCGCTGAGTGCAATCACAAATATTGTATTAATTTGCCAATAATTGTGATCATTCACTTGGCCCAGTCTGTGCAAAGAGTCCTTCTTAGTCATACATATGGGAACAAGCCCTGGGTCGCTAATCGCCTTTCAACCGCAAGAAGACACGCTGACCTACGAGCCTTTCTATGGCCTGAAGGAGAAACCGTTCGGTCTGGACTCGGATCCGCGATTCCTCTTTCACAGCCCGTCGCATGCGGCCACCTACGAGAACCTGCTGGCCGGTATTCGCCGCCGCGAGGGCATGCTCGTCCTCACCGGAGAGATCGGCGCCGGCAAGACCACGCTGTGCCGCGCCGTGCTGCGGAACCTGGGGCGCAAGACGTTCAGTTCGTTTGTCCCCGACCCGTTCGCCACGCGTGAAGATCTGCTGAAGACGCTGCTGATCGATTTCGGCGTGATGTCGATCAGGGACCTGACGACCGGGCCCTTGCAGCAAGCGTCGCGCACCGAGCTCAGCTACCTGCTGGCCGGGTTCCTCGAATCGATCGCGGCCCTCGACGCGTTCGTAGTGGTGATCATCGATGAAGCGCAAAACATGTCGCTGCCGCTGATCGAGGAAACGCGCATCCTGTTCGACGCGTTCGGCGGCAAGGGGCGCCTGCAGATCGTTTTCGTCGGCCAGCCTGAACTCCACGCCAAGTTGAAGCTGCCGGAAATGCGGCAGGTCGATCAGCGTATCTGCGGCTACAGCCGCCTGGCCCCCTTGAGCCTCGATTCCGTGGCGGGGTACATCCAGCACCGGCTGCAGGTGGCGGGCCGGAGCCGTGAGGGCGTGCTGTTCCCGGCCGAGGTCATCGACATCCTGCATTGCCGAACGGGCGGCGTGCCGCGTCTCGTCAACCGCGTCTGCGACCGCGCGTTGCACCTGGCGCACGAGCGGCAGGCCGCCGGCGTCGACCGGGAGACCATGGAGGCCGCGCTGATCGACGTCGGCTCCACCACGCTCACGCCGACCTGGGACTCGATCATGGCGGACGCCCAGCCGATCGACCCGTCGATGGCGTCAAGCGTCAGAACTGTCGCGGCCACGACAACGCCGGCGGCAACCACCGTCTCTCGCGAATCCCGATGGGCGTCAGCCTTGGCGGAACCCGCGTGGCCGGTGGAGGAGGAAGGGGACTTCTCGCAACTCGTTGACGAATGGGTGACGCAGGATCTCCCTCCAGCCGCCCGCCCGGTCACGCCGCTCCGCGCCGTCGCGAACGAGACGGTTGATGTGCCGGCGCCGCCACCGTCAGCGGCACCCCGTGCGGTCGTGAAGCGCGAGGCTCCCGCGAAATCCAGCTGGCGCGACAAGACCGGCGACCTGCGGCCCGAGACCTACATGCAGAAGGTCCGGCGCACGTGGGCGAAACGCGCGGCAGTCGCCGTGATGTGCGTCGCGGTGGCCGAGGCCCTCGTGATCGGTGCCGATCGTATGCCCGATCTGCTGGCGGGTGCGATCATGTCACCACCGGAGTTGCCGGCCCTTCCCACGCCGCCGATGCTCGTGGTGTCGAGCCTGGTGCCGCCGGCGTCGCCGCCGATCGAGGAGCCGGCCGCGGCGCCCGAGGTCGTACCCGCGGTCGTCATCCCGGGCGACTACCTCGTCGCGGTGGGACTCTTCGCCAGCCCCGAGCGCGCCGACCGGCTCGAGATAGAGCTCACGCAGGCGGGGTTGCCTGCCGTGCAACGGTACAGCTCCGCAATCAACGCCTGCACCAGGTCGTGCTCGGACCCTTTGCCAACCGGTTCGATGCGATGGAAGGTCTGCAGCAACTGCGGCTGCTCGGCGGCTACGACGACGCCAACGTGATCGACACGGCATTGGAACCCGCCGCACCGTAGAACGGCGAGTGCGAGGGCCCGGCGGGGCTGCCGGGCCCAGGCCACAGACGAACACAGATGGCTCGTCCCGCTCCTGATCTTAATCGGTCGTCTTGTTCTTGTATTCGGCCAGCCAGCTGTCGCTGACCGAGCCGAAATCGATGTTCCGTGTCCGTTTGCGATGGCGCAGTGACAGTCCGACGATCGAGACTGTTACGGCCAGTAGACCGCCGAGAATTCCGTAGCCCATCCACATTTCATGTGTGCCCCTTGTTACTAGTGTAGTCGCAAGCCACGCACGAGCTGGATTGGTGATCCGCGATCGCGCCGTTTCTTTCAGGGTTTGGGAATCTTCAGCGTGGCGCTGATCATCGCGCTGCCGCTGGCTCCGTAGACCAGGGACAGCGGGTGCAGCAGGGCGGGACCGATCTTCCAGGCGCCGAACCAGAGCTCATCGTCGATCCGCCCGAGATACTGTGCCACGCCCAGCATCAACACGATCGCGATGCTCGTCGGGATCGGCGTGCCTTCGAAGTACTTCACTTTCCCGGTGGCCGCGTCGGCGAGTTCCGCCGACGTCACGTTGAAGCGCGCCAGCCGGCTGACGCCGCACACGACGAAGTAGGTCAGGATGAGCATGTCCCACCCGCCGCGCAGGCCCAGCGTGAAGCCGAGCACGGCGGGGGCCACGCCGAAGGAGATCACATCGGCGAGCGAATCGAGGTCCGCGCCCAGGATCGATTGCCGCTTCTTGTCGAGGCGCGCCACGTAGCCATCCAGCACGTCGCACACCAGCGCCGCGGGCAGCAAGAAGAATGCGGTCCACAAGAAGCGCCGGTTACCTGACGCGAGGTAATCCAGGCAGAGAAAGATCGCGATGGTGCCGCAGGACGCGTTGCCAATCGTCAGCACATCGGCCCATGTGTAGGACCGCAGCATTGACATATGGCGGACTACTCGGGGCACGGCCCCTGTCCCTTGACGACGCGGATGGCGACCGACTGCCCGCCGAGCGTCGCCGTTCCGGTGAAGTCGGAACCCGACACCGTCGCCGTCATCGAGCCAACCGCGGTTGTCGGCACGCACGCCAGGGTCGCCGTGAGGGTCGTCGCGGTGAGGGTGCCGTCGGCGCGAAGGGTGTTCGGCGTCAACTGCGACCACACCTCGTGGAACGCACCGCTCGCATCCACATTGACGACCTGTCCGCACAGACCGCCTGGAGCAACGACGTTGCAAGGCGAGACGCTGAGGCCGTTATGGGGCACACCAAAATAGATGCTCCACGCGACCTTGCCTGCATTTCCGCCGGTCGGGTTGGTTCCGCCGGTCGGACCAGTTGCGCTTCCGCCGCCACAACCCCACCCTGCAAGAAGACACACGACGCCCAGAAGCGAGAGAGTCTTTCGCATGATTTTCACCTGTCTGTTGAGTCTACGCCCGCGGCCGGGGAATCGGCGTCAATTCGTCTCGGATAGTGCGCCGGCTCCCGAAGATGAGATAACGTCGTAGCCCTGCCGATCAACACTCCCAAGCCCCGCTGGACCGCGGGGACCTATCTCACGCACCGCTACAATCCCGAACTGGGAATTGGACGGGTGACCGCTCTCGAAGGCCGCGCCCTCGTCGTGGAGTTCCCGCGTTCGGGAACCACGCTCCGGCTGGCCGCCAACGCCGAGGCCCTGGTCCCGGTTGACCTCAGCCCCGGACGGCCGGTGCGCATCACCGACACGCACGAGGAAACCAGCATCGCCACGCGCCTGCCCGACGGACGGCTCACGCTCGTGAACGGACTCACGGTGTCGGCCCATTCGCTGTGGCCGTTGGAGCTTGAAGGGGCGCTGCTCGAGCGACTCGCGCTTGGTGACCTGGACGACGTGGACGATTTCGTGACGCGGATGAACATCCTGCACCTGATGGCCATCCGCGAGGCCGACGGGCTTGGCTCGTTTCTCGGCGGCCGTGTCCGGCTCTTCCCGCACCAGCTCTACGTCGCGGAGCGCGCCAGCGGCACCGATCCGGTCCGCTGGTTGCTGGGCGACGAAGTGGGCCTCGGCAAAACGATCGAAGCGTCATTGATCCTGAACCGGCTCGTTCACACCGGGAAGGTGACGCGCTGCCTGGTGGTGGCCCCCGACACCTTGACCGTCCAGTGGCTGGGCGAGCTGTGGCGAAAGTACCACCAGGTGTTCACGCTCCTCGACTCGGATCGTCTGGCCGACGTGGCGCGCGACTTTGGTGACGACTTCAATCCCTTCGAGCTCCATCCCCGGACCGTGATCTCGCTCGAGATGCTGATCGAGCGTCCCGAGCTGACCAACCAGGCGGTACAGGCCGGCATCGATCTGCTCGTCGTGGATGAAGCGCAGCACCTGCGGCGTCCGCCGGGTCACCCCGGCGACGCGGCGTGGCGTGCCGTCGCGCCGATCGCGGGCCTGGGCCGCCATGTCCTGCTGCTCAGCGCGACGCCGCTTGAAGACGACGCGCACGGCTTCTTCCGGTTGCTGCAGCTACTGCGTCCGCAGGATTTTCCGGAGGACCTCAGCATCGAGGCGCGCCTCGCCCAGGGCACGCCGCTCCCCGCCTGCACCAGCGCGACGCGTCGCGTCGACATCGGCGGGTTGCCGCCTCGCGTGGGCATTCCGATCGAGCTCCCGGGAACCGCTGTGAATCCGGCTCCCGACTCCCGGCTACGAATGGCCGTTGAGACCGCCGTGCGAAGCGCGCCCACCACCCAGGCCGTCGCTGAGCGCGACAAGATCGATCGCGTCCGCCGTGCGCTGGCGTCTGGCGCCGCACTGGCCGCGGTGATCGGTCCCGGCGAAGCCGAGTTACGAGCGCAGGCACTGGCGATGGACGCCGCCGATGCGCGGGTTGCGTGGCTCGTCGCGCAGGCGCCGCGCTGGCGCGACGCCAAGGAAAAAACGCTGGTCTTCGTCGCGCATCGCGAGACGCTCGAGATGCTGCGAACGGTCCTCGGCCAGCGCGCACACGTGGCGACCAGTGTGTTTCACGAGGCGCTCCCGACCGCGCGCCTGGACATCGAAGTGGCGCTCTTCCGCGATGGCGACGGTCCGAGCCTGCTCGTCTCCACCGAATGCGGCGGCGAGGGCCGCAACTTCGAGTTCTGCCGCCGGCTCGTGCTGTTCGACCTGCCGTGGAAGCCATCAGTCGTCGAGCAACGCATCGGACGGCTCGATCGCATTGGCCGCCGCATCCCGGTGGAGGTCGTCTACTTTCGTCCGCCGGGCGGCATTGGCCGCGACGTCGTGCGGCTGTTCGAGGCACTCGGCTTGTTCCACGAGCCGCTCGCAGGCATCGAGCCGCAACTGGCGCCGGTTGAAGGCGCGCTCGAAACGATCGCGCTCGATCCGAACGCCTCACTCTCTGACGAGCGCGTCGCGGCGCTCGTTGCGGAAGCGCACTCCGCCCGCACGCGCATTCGCGAAGCGGCGTATCAGCAACTGCATCGCGATCCCTATCGTCCGGAGATGGCGGCCGCCATCCTGGCGCGCATTCCCGGGGAGCTGGACGAGCTCAACCAGGAAGTGGTGATCACCGCGTCGATCGGCCTTGGCTTTACCATCGCGCATCCGCCCGGCCACGCGGTCTTCTCCGTCGAACTCGGCAACGGTTCGTTGGTGGAGGGCCTGCCAGGCGTGCCGGCCGGATCGGGTTACGTCGGCACGTTCGATCGCGAGGAAGGGGTGGCGAACGAGTCGATCGACTTCTTCGCGTCGGGACATCCCTTGGTCGAAGGCATCTTCGCCCACTACGAAGACGCGCCCCTCGGCCGCGCCGTTCGGTTCGAGATCAGGATGGGCGCCGAGACCGACGCCGGACTGGTCGCCATTTACAAGGACGGGCGCGCGTTTGAGGTGGTGGCGATCGATACCGGTGGCAACGCCCGGCCCGACTGGGCGGCGGCCGTTTGTCAGCGGCCGATTGTGATCCGTCCCGTCATCGGCGCGGCGTCAAAGAACACCGACTGGCAGACGATGGTGCGGCGGCTTGGCGCGCAGCTGGACCCCACCCGCCGTCTCTATGCGGTGGCCGCGATCGAGGTCAGGCCGGCCTGAAGGCTGGCTTCGGGCTTCGGGCTTCAGCCTTCGGGGGCTTCAGGTACTCCTGTTAGTCTTTATGGCGTCAAGTGGACACCAATTCCATCGACACCCCTCGCCTCCTGCTTCGGGTTCCCGTGTTGGCGGATGCGGAAGCCTTCATGGGCATCTTCTGGGATCCCGAGGTCGTGGAGCGAAAGCAGGTCACGCTGCACGAGCCGCCTGGCGGCGTCGACGTGGCGCTGAAGAACACCAAGGGCATGCTGCGCCAGTGGGAGCTACGGAGATACGGCCAATGGTCGGTCGTCGAGAAGGCGACGGGACAGGTGATCGGCTGCGTGGGGTTCTACCATCCGCAACCTGAATGGCCTGGTGTCGATCTCGGCTGGCTCATTCATCGATCCCGATGGGGCCACGGCTTTGCGACCGAGGCAGCCACCGCCGCGATTGGCTGGTTCTGGGAGCACACCACGATCGACCGCATCGTCAGCCTGATCGCACCAGACGATCTTCGTTCGATTCGAGTCGCCACCAAGATCGGCGAACGCTTTGAGCGTGCTGACGTGGATCCCGTGCATGGCGAAGCCGCGCATGTTTACGTGATCGATCGGAATTAAGATTTTGTCTTCTTCGCAGGTTTCGCCCTGCCTGACCTGTTGAGGGTGACCGCCTGGCGAATGAGCGCCGGCATTCTGTCGAGTGTTTCCCCGCGCCAGTCCCCGAGTTCGGTGATTCTGTTCGAGATGAGGCCCGTGATTTGGCGCGTCAAGACGCGATGCCCACGGATGTCGGACCGTCGCGTCTGGGAGCTGCATGCCAATGGGGGTAAGATGCCGTTGCGAATTCACGCTCTCGTCCCTTGCCTACCGAGTGATTCGATTCGCTTGCACACGAACTTTTCAGGAGGATATATGCGTCGCTGTTTCGGACTCATGATCGTTATCGCTGGCGTTCTCACGGCCTCGGCGGCATCGGCGCAAACGACGACCTATGCCTGCGTCAAGCAGAACGGACAGGCGCGCATCGTCGGCGCAACCGAACCCTGTGGGCCGTCGGAGACAAAAGTTTCGTGGGGCGCGACTGGGCCGCAGGGCCTGAAGGGTGACACCGGGGCGACCGGTCCGATTGGCCCTACCGGTCTGACGGGCGCGGCGGGATCCGCTGGTGCGAAAGGTGACGCGGGCCCAATCGGGCCGATGGGCGAGATCGGGCCGATGGGCGAGATCGGGCCGATGGGCCCGAAGGGTGACACCGGGACCCAGGGGCTTCCAGGCCCTGCTGGCGCGGACGGAGCGCAGGGCTCAGCCGGGATCCAGGGACCGGCCGGGCCGCAGGGGCCCCAGGGAATCCCGGGCACGCCAGGTGCCAACGGGACCAACGGGATCGATGGCACACCCGGTGTAAAGGGCGATCAGGGATTACAGGGGATCCAGGGTGTCAAGGGTGACACCGGGGCGGCCGGCACGAACGGCGCCGATGGGGCTCAGGGCCCGCAGGGTCCAGCAGGTTCGAATGTGCTGCCGAACGGTTCGGTGTCGGCGCCCGCGCTGAGCTTCAGCGCGAGCCCCACGACGGGTCTCTTTTCGGGCGGCCTGAACTCGTTCAAAATCGCGACGAATGGAGTCGAGCGACTCGCTATCGATCAGGCGGGCGGCATCGACTTGCGAGGCATCGTTCGTCTCGGCGCCGACGTCTGGCGGGATGGTGCCGTCTTCATTCACAGCAACGGATACAACACGTCCGTCGGATCTTCCGCATTAGGCAGCCAGGTGCAGGGTGGCCGCAACACCGCGATGGGATTCAACACGCTACGTAGCTACATCGGGGTGTTCCCCGATGACGGCCTCAACACAGCGTTGGGATTCCAGGCGATGCGCGATTCGACGGGTGGTGTCGGCAACACTGCGGTCGGCGACAGCGCGCTGCTCTCCGGCAATGGCAATTTCAACACGGCCGTCGGTACCGGCGCACTCGGCTACCTGACCACCGGGAACAATAACATCGCGATCGGCACCAACTCGGCCTACAACACAACGAGCGGCAGTAACAACATCTGGATCGGCTCCATCGGCTCGACCACCCAATCGGACACCATCAAGATCGGCCAGAGCCAGACACTAACGGCGATCGCGGGAATCTACGGCCGGGCGACGATCGGTGCGCCGGTGGCAGTGATGGTCGATATCTACGGCGTCCTCGGCACGATCAGCTCGTCCCGGACCGTGAAGGACGATATCCGGAGCATGGGCGCCGCCAGTGATGCACTGATGCGGCTTCGGCCCGTCACGTTTCGCTACAAGCAGGCCTACGCTGATGGATCGCGTCCGCTGCAATATGGCCTGGTCGCGGAGGAGGTCGCCGACGTCGACCCGGACCTTGTCGCGTATTCGCCCGCGGGTGACGTCATGACCGTTCAATATCACTTGGTCAACGCCATGCTGCTGAACGAAGTGCAGAAGCAGCATCGCCAAATCGAAGCGCAGAAACTGGAACTGGAGACGCAGGCTGCGAAGTTGAACGCGCTGCTCGAGCGGTTACAAACATTGGAACGCCGCTGAACTGCGGAGCGATCGCGCGTTCGCCGACGTGACGCGCGGCGGCAAGATCGATCTCGAGCCCGCGCCGGCATCGGCATGGATTCTACTGTTGGGGGTAGCCCTTGAGCCTTGGCATCCTGGGCTTCCAGTCAGGCAAAGACGCGTAATCACCACCGATTGGCATCTTCACGTTCGGCAGGCTCTTGGCGTCAAGGACCTCGTCCTCCTTGATGACCTCGTTGATGAAGAGCAAGTACGCCGTCAGCGAGTAGACCTCATCGGCGGTTAACGTTCCCTCCCTGTTGAGAGGCATGGCGCGATTGATGTAATCCCATACCGTCGTCGCGAACGGCGCGCGAAGCGGCAGGATTCGCCCACGTGACCACAGCTCAACGTCCGGGCCGGCTTTGCTTTTCAGGATCGGCGCCTTGCCATCGACGGCTGACGCCCCGTGGCATCCCGCGCAGCCCTTCGCGCGATACAGCTGCGCGCCTTCTCTGACGGTGCCGCGCCCTGGCGGAAGCTCCTCTCCGGTCGGACCGATCGAGATATCCCACGCGCGGATTTCTTCTGCGGTTGGCGTGCGTCCCACGCCATACGTCGGCGACTGCGCCAGCGCGGAGACGCCCATGACCAAGCCGAACGCAAGAATTCTAAGCAAAGCCATTGGTGACGCCTCCATCACCGGCGATCTTCCACGGCTGAATGCTGTTGTCCAGACCAGGCACGCTGAAGGTCGCATCGAAGGGCTTGTTCCAGTACTTCGCGATCTGGGCGCGCGACGGTTGAACCTGGCCGATTTCGTCGGTGCAGCGCGACTGGAGCTCGGTCTCCTGTCCGTCCCAATTCCACATGTAGCTGAATCGGGCGTGCGCCATGCGATGCGCGAGGCCTTTGATCTCGGCGACGTTCCAGCGCTTGCCGCCATCGGTGGACACCTCCACCTTCTTGATGGCGCCGCCGCCGGACCAGGCCAGGCCGCTGATCTCGTAGAAGCCGCGGCCGGGCAGCTGTTGCGCCCCGGACGGGAACGTGATGACTGACTTGGGCCCGATCTGGTAGGCCAATGCGGCCACCTTCGCATCCCGATCGAGATGCCCGAAGTCGTTGTAGTTCATGTAGTAGCGGTCCACCAGCTTGATGCGCCGCAGCCACTTGGTGTGAAAAATGCCTTCGAAGCCGGGAACC
>JBDTMB010000067.1:0-16921 GCA_039934485.1 Vicinamibacterales bacterium | reverse complement strand
CGCCCCGGCTCGCCGTGAGCGCCGCGCCGCCGGCGGTGCTGGGCGACGTCACCTTCACCCGGGACATCGCCCCGATACTTCAGCGGAGCTGCCAGAACTGCCATCGGCCAGACGGCGTGGCTCCCATGTCGCTGGTCACGTATGCCGAGGTCCGTCCCTGGGCCCGGGCCATCAAACAGCGGACGTCGATCGGCCCGAAGGCCGGCGTGATGCCGCCGTGGTACATCGAGAAGAACATCGGCATCCAGCATTACAAGAACGACCCGTCGCTCAGCGACGAGGAAGTGGCGAAGATCGCCAAGTGGGCCGACAACGGCGCGCCGCGCGGTAACCCGGCCGACGCGCCGGCCGCCAGGGTGTTCCCCGACGGTACCTCGTGGCACGCCGGCCAGCCTGACCTGATCATCGAGAGTCCTGAGATCACGGTGAAGGCCAACGCGCCTGATTGGTGGGGCGAATTCCCGCCGACGAAGATTCCGATCACCGAGGACCGCTATGTGGCGTCGGTGGAAATCCGCGAGATCAACAACTTCTCCACCGAGTCGGGCCGCCAGACGGTTGGCCAGCGTTACGTGTGGCACCACCTGATTTGGGCGACGGCGCCGGTGTCCGAAGATGGCGATCCGCTTGACGCGTCGGTGACCGAAGGCGCGGTGGGCTGGCCCGTGCACGAGGTGGGCCGCAACGCCGACGTCTTCGACGACAACGCGGGGCGGCTGCTGAAAGCCGGCTCGAGCATCGTCTACCAGTCGGCCCACCTCCACTCGGGCGGACTCGACGTGAAGTCGAAGCTGCAGTTCGGCTTCAGGTTCCATCCGGTCGGCTACAAGCCGGCGCGCCGCACCAGCCTTCATAGCCTGGCCAACGCGCTCGACATCGACATCAAGCCGGGCGAATCCAACCAGCAACTGCATGCCTACGAAGTGCTGCAGCAGCCGGCGAAGGTCGTGACCTTCGAGCCGCACCTGCACGCGCCCGGCCAGCGCATGTGCCTCGAAGCGATCTGGGGCTTCAACATCCAGACCCTGACCTGCGCCGGCTACGACCACAACTGGGTCCGCCAGTACGAATACGAGGACGACTACGCGCCGATCCTGCCGCGCGGCACCATCCTCCACATCATCGGCTACATGGACAACACGCCCAACAACAAGAACATTCCGGATCCGCGCAACTGGCAGGGCTCCGGCAACCGATCGATCGCCAACATGTTCATCGATCTCGGCCAAATCATGCCGCTGACCGACGACGAGTTTCAGCAGGAGATGGCGAAGCGGCGCCAGCGGCTCGGTCCGAACCGGCCCGACGTCATCATCGGCTGTCCGCTGTGTAACGTGATTCCACCGCCGGCCAAGCCGACGGCGAGCCCACAGCAACAATAGGCACGTAGGGCACCGCTTTAGCGGTGCCAGGGTAGAGATCAACATGATTCGATCAGTACGCGCGCAGCTCCTTCTGGCTGCGCTCACGGTTGTGCTCGCCTCTCAGGCGGCCAGCACGCAGATGCTTTCGTACTCGAGCGGCCAGACCGTCTCGCCCGCCTTCGAAGGGTGGGAGAAGAACGACGACGGGTCGTTCAACATGATGTTCGGGTACATGAACCGGAACTGGGAAGAGGAAGTGAACGTGCCCGTTGGGCCCGATAACAACATTTCTCCCGGCGTGCCCGATCAGGGCCAGCCCACGCGGTTCCTGCCGCGTCGCAACCGCTTCGTCTTCAAAGTGCGCGTGCCCAAGGACTGGGGCACCAAGGAACTGGTCTGGACGTTGACGTCGAAGGGCAAGACCGAGCGCGCCTTTGCGTCGCTGCGCGAAGACTCGCTGGTCGACAACATCGTCCAGGCGTCGGAACAGGGTGCGCTCGGCGCCGGGGTCAGCAGCCCGGCGATTCGCGCCAACAAGGCGCCGGACCTCACCATCGACACCGGCGAGCGCCGCGCCCAGGTCGGCCAGCCGCTGACGGTGATTGCGGTTGCGAAAGATGACGGCGTGCCGCGTCCGCGGTTCGGCCCCGATTCGCGCGAGGCGGAGCGCATCGCCCAGGCGCGCGCCAAGGCGTCGGGTAATGCCACGCCGGTGGTGCTGCCGCCGCGCGGGACGATGACCTTCGATCCCGCCACGCAGCGTCCGCCGTCAGCGATTACCGTCGGCAGCCAGACCGGCCTGCGCCATTCGTGCTTCGTCTATCGCGGCGCGGGACGGGTGACGTTTACGCCGCCACAGGCCAAGGTGTGGGAGGACACGCGCGCCGGCGCGAACTCGCCGTGGGCGCCGCGATGGATGGCCCCCGTTATTCCTGCGGACGGTAAGTACACCGTGTCGATGTCGTTCGAGGATCCCGGCGACTACACGATCCGCTGCCTGGCCTCCGACGGCGCGCTGAACACGACGAAGGACATCGTCGTCACCGTCACCAAGTGAGAAGTGAGAAGTCTAACTTCTCACTTCTAACTTCCTACTTCTAACTTCCTACTGGAAGCACTTGCCGGCGCCGCGCTCGAGTTCGCATTTCACGAACGTGATGCGATGTCCGGCGAAATCCAACATCGCCCCTACCGAACCCAGGTAGCTGGCCTCGGTGTGCGGCTTCACGGGGTCTTCCTTCATCGCCGTGTCGATGCGCTGCACGTCGCGGATGATCTCGGTGTTCAACCAGCCGTCGGCTTCGGCCATCTCCACCGTGCGCTTCATCTCGGTGATGAACAGCGCGTTGTATTCCGGAATCGACATCAGCTTGTCGACCAGCGTGTTCCTGGCCCACGTCGTGTCGATCGAGAACTCCGGCCCCCAGAAGGCGTTGTCGGCGTCCCACGCGATCAGCGTCTGCAAGTCGCTCTTCTCGAGGCGGTAGAGATAGAAGTTGTTCATGCCGGCGTTGCCGAGGAACCCGTCGGTATCGGCCATGAACGTTTGCGCCGCGAGGTAGCGGATGAACGCCGGGATGTCGAAGATGTTGCCGATGGTCGCGGTCAACCGATCGGCCGGCGTGTCGTTGACGAGGCGGACCAGCGTCTCGATCGGCCGATAGAGATCTTCGTCGCTCTTTGATTCGTGCGTCGTCGCCTCGAAGCGAATCTTGTACTCATCCAGGCCGCTGCCGAGATAATTGAAGCGCCAGTCATCCTGGTACTTGAACTCGTACAGGTAGCCGTCGTTCTGGACGTCGTCGCCAATCGAACCGAAGACCCGCGCGAGCAGGTCCTTGTCGACCGCCTCGATGATCGTATAGAGGCCGGCGTAGGCGCCATTCACGTACAGCCGCGTGTGGATCTCGCGCGGCGCCGGAATCCCCAGGCGGGCGTTGAAGGCCATCGCCACGGCCTCGTGAATGCCCGACGGGTCCTGCGTGAGATTGTCGAGCACGAACGACTTGGCGCCGAGAAAGGTCTGGCCGCTGGCGTAGCGGTCGAAGTCCACCCGCAACCCGGGCTTGTTCCCGCTGCGCGAGCCGCGGCCACGCGACCGGATGCCGACGTTCCGCGCCGTCTGCCCGTTCCAGGTGATGTCGGCAGGGTAGTAAGTGTTGACCTGAAAATCGGCCAGGAGTTTCGACCAGTCGGCCTTGTTCAGCCAGAGCTCCAGACGCTGAAGGTCCTGGCTCTGGAACAGGTCGTCCACGGTCTGGGCGTGGGCCGGCGCCACCGCGAACCAAAGGATCGCAATACCCTGACAGAGAAGAACTGTAAAGCGCTTAGACACGATACTATCTAAGGGTAACCGATTTCCCCCCAAGCCCAGCCGGACCGGGAGGGGGAGAAAATAGCACCATGTGGCCCCGACTGCCCCGGACCGTCGCGCTGGCACTGCTGATCTGCAGTGCGGTGGCTACCGCGTGGTGTGGCGGGTCTCCCTCTTCGCCGACGCCTACGGCGTCGGCGCCCCCCAGCGAGACGCCGGTTAACGGCTCCCCCGGCGAGCCGACGGCTGTTCCCCCGCCCACACCCACACCCACCCCGACGGGTTCGACGTGGATCAACGTCTTCGGCGACACGGGTTGGTGCGGCTCACCGGGCATGGCGCCGGTGGCCCGCCTGTTGTCCGAGCTTGGGGGCGAGATCTACCTGGCCGGCGACCTGGCGTACGACAATGGCACGCCGGAGGAGTTCCAGCGCTGCTTCGATCCCGACTTCGGCAGGTTCAAGTCCCGGATCTGGGCGGCTCCAGGCAACCACGACTACCAGACGCCCAACGCCACCGGCTACTTCAACTACTTCGGCGACCGGGCCGGCCCCGATCGACGCGGCTACTACGCGGTGCGCTCCGCCGCGTGGAAAGTGCTGATGCTCAACTCGAACATCGCCATTGGCCGCGGCTCGGCGCAACTCGAATTCGTGCGCCAGGAGTTGCTGAGGGACCCGGCGCGCTGCACGCTGGCCGTCATGCATCACCCGTTCGATAGTTCAGGACCGAACGGCCCGACCGCTTCGCTGCGGGACCTCTGGGAATTGATGTACAACTCCGGGGTCGATCTGGTGGTGGCTGGACACGATCACATGTACGAACGCCACCAGCCGATCGACCCGAACCTGCGGGCGGACCCGGTCAAAGGCATTCGCCTGATGGTGGCAGGAACCGGGGGAGCGGGGCTCTACGCCACCGCGCGCGCCAGCCTGAACTCCGAGTTCCGGCTGTCCAGCTTCGGCCTGCTGCGCCTCCACCTCGAACCGGCGCTCTACGAGTGGCAGTTCCTCGACTCGACCGGCGCCGTCCGCGACAGCGGACTCAATATTTGTCACTGAGTCAGGCTTCGGGCTTCGGGCTTCGGGGGCTCCGGGCTTCGAGGCTATTTTTCAGCTCGCAGGTCGAACGCGGCCAGTTGGTGCTCGTTGCGCACGTACAGGCGTCCGTTGGCCAGCGCTGGATACGCGCGGACTACGGCCGGCAGCAGCTGCGCGCGGGACCGGAAAGCAAACGCCTTCGGGGATGCGGTCGCCAGCGCCAACTCTCCCGACTCGCGCATGATCACCAGGGTGTTGTCGGCAACCAGGAGCGACCCGGCGCCAAAGCCGTCGACATTCCACATCACTTTTCCGGTGCCAAACTCCACGCAGCGCAGCGTCTGGCCGAATTCCTGGCGGCCGTCGAAGCCGTAGAGATAGCCGTCCTTCAGCACGCTCGTCGAATAGTGGTTCGACATCGACTCTTCGCCGGACCAGATCGTCTTCACCGCGCTGTTGGCGACCTGCAGCAGCACGGCGCCGGTGCTGTAGCTGGCCGACAGGAAGATCTGGTCCTTGAAGATGATCGGCGTCGCGGAGTTCACCGACGCGGCTTGCCGCGAGCGCCACCGCATCTGGTAGCGCGGCGCGCCCGACGCGGGATCGAGCGCCAGCAGGCCGTTGCGCGTGAAGAACACCGCGGTGTGCTGGCCGTTGATGTCGGCGACGATCGGCGAGGAGTAGCTGGCTTCGTCGGTCGAAGAGGTCCACAGCGTCTTGCCGGTCGCGGCATCGAAGGCGACGACGCCGGCGGCCTTGCCGCCGACATTGACGAGCACGCGCTCGGCGTCCACCACCGGCGAAGAGGCGACGCCGAAGAAGCCCTTCGGCGCCTGGAACACCTGGCGCGTGTCGACCGACCACAGTTTCTTCCCGGACGCGAAATCAATCCCCGTGAGCATGCCGTCGGCGCCGTGGGTGAAGACGCGGCCGCCGCTCACCACCGGGATCGCGCGCGGCCCTTCGTCGAAGCCGAAGTCGTCGCGATAGGCGGTGGCGTAGTCGAGCGTCCAGATCGTCTTGCCGGTCAGCGCGTCGAGCGCCTCGACGGTTTCCTTCGAGTTGACGCGATGGAAGAGGATGAGGCGCCCGGCGGCCACCGCCGGTCCCGAGAAGCCGGCGCCGACGTCGCGCTTCCAGAGCAGGGGCGGACCCGTGCGCGGAAACGACGGCACGAGCGGCGAGCCGGTGTAGATGCCGTTGCGTGCCGGCCCGAGGATCTGCGGCCAGTCCTGGGCGCGGCCGGCGGCCGTGGCCACGACCAGCAGCAGCGCCGCCCACATCATCCTCTTCATCGAGTCATCGATCGTTCGGCCTTGCCTGAATAGTTGATGAACACCGTCTTGATCTCGGTGAAGAAGTTCAGGCCCTCTTCCGCCATCTCGCGTTCGCCGACGCCGGTCGACTTGGTGCCGCCGAAGGGGAGCTGGGCTTCGCCGCCGACGGTGGGCTCGTTGACGTGGACCATTCCGGTCTCGACTTCGTCGATGAACTTCATCACCGCGCTGATGTTCTCGGTGAAGATCGAGGTGGTGAGCCCGTACTCGACGCTGTTGGCGAACCGCAACGCCTCTTCGAGGCTGGCCGCGGTGGTCACCCCCAGCACCGGCCCGAAGATCTCTTCCTTGAAGATGCGCATCGAGGGGCCGACGTTGTCGAAGATGGTCGGCTCGATGAAAAACCCCTGCGCGAATTGTTCCGGCCGCGTGCCGCCGGTGAGCAGGCGCGCGCCCTCGCCCTGTCCGACCTTGATGTAGTCCATCACCGTGGTCCACTGGCGGGTGTCGACGGCGGGGCCCATGTCGGACGAGTCGTCCAGGCCCGGGCCGAGCTTGATCTTCTTCGCCGCGGCCACGAGCCGCTCGACCAGGGCCTCCTTGATGTCGGGATGCGCGATCACGCGCGAGGTGGCGGTGCAGCGCTGGCCGGTCGAGCCGAACGCGCCGCCGTGAATGGCGGTGGCGGCCTTGTCGAGGTCGGCGTCGGGCATCACGATCACGGCGTTCTTGCCGCCCATCTCGCACGTCACCTTGGCGCCGCGTTGCGCCGCCTTGACGTAGAGCGCGTTGCCGACGTTGTTGGAGCCGGTGAAGGAGATGGCGCGCAGCTCGGGCGCCGAGACCATCGCCTCGCCCACCTCGCGACCGCTGCCCACCACCATGTTGAAGACGCCAGGCGGCAGGCCGGCCTCTTCGTAGATCTCGGCCAGCAAGACGGACGTGGCGGGCGTCAGCTCCGCCGGCTTGAACACCACGGCGTTGCCCGCGACGATCGCCGGCGCGCTTTTCCAGACCGGGATGGCCCACGGAAAATTCCACGGCGCGATTAACCCCACGCAACCAAGCGGCTGCCGCAACGTATAGGTAAAGGTGTCGCGGGATTCCGACGGCAGCGTCTTGCCGTGCATGCGGAAGCCCTCGCCCGCGTAATACTCGAGCAGCGAGATGCCCTTGAGCACTTCGCCCCTGGCTTCCTTGAGGATCTTGCCCTGCTCGCGGGTCAAGGTCCTGGCGATTTCATCGAGGCGGCGCCGCGCGATGTCGGCGGCGCGCCACAGCACGCGTCCGCGCTCGGGACCGGGCGTCTTCTTCCACGACGGGAACGCCGCAGTGGCCGCGTCGATCGCCATCCGCACGTCGGCCGCGGTGGCCAGCGGAAATTCCGCGATCACGTCGGCGGTGTCCGCCGGGTTGATGTTGCGGCTGATGGTGCCGGACTTCGGGTGATACCACTTGCCGTTGACGTACGAACCTGTATTCATGTTTTTCCAAGGCGAGGGCTAAAGCCCTCGCCCTCCACTCAAGGCGAGGGCTAAAGCCCTCGCCCTCCATCCAAGGCGCTTGGAGAGCGACGGCTTTAGCCGTCGCTACTGCGTTGCCGGCTTCGGCGGCTCGGGGCGCGGGAACTTCGCGTCGCGCATCGCCGCATGATAGAGCACCGACGCCATCACCACGGCGGCCTGCTTGAGCGCCGCCGGCTCGATGCGTTCGGCGGTGTCCATGTTGGTGTGATGCGTGCGGACATCGTAGGTGACGTATTCCTGCACCGCCTGGAATCCGGGAACCCCCACGGCGAGGAACGACAAGTGGTCGGTGGCGCCGATGTGACCGGGCGACGGGATGATCGCGCCGAGGTTAGCCAGCGGCTTCAGCCACTCTTCCATGATCTTCCGCGCCGGCTCGTTGCCTTCCATGTAGAACCCGCTGATCGGCGGATAGCCGTTGTCGAGATTGAAGTAGACCGACAGCTTGTCGCGCGCGGCCTTGTTCTTGTCGCCGGCGAGATGCTCGTCCACGTAGGCCTTCGATCCGAGCAGGCCCTGCTCCTCTCCCGCCCACAACGCGCCGCGAATCGTCCGCTTGGGCTGGACGCCGAGGGTCTTGAGGATCCGGAACGCCTCGAGGATCGTCGACACGCCGTCGGCGTTGTCGGTGGCGCCCGTGCCGGTGTGCCACGAGTCGAGGTGCGCCCCGACCATCACGATTTCATCCTTGAGCGCGTTGTCGGTGCCGGGGAGGTCGAAGATCACGTTCGACGTCTTCGCGTCGCTGTCGTCGAACTTCGCCTGCACTTCAACCGCGAGCTTCACCGGAATCTTCGCCTCGAGCAGTCGCGCGATCAGATTGTAGTGTTCCGACGCCAGCACGATCGACGGCACCGAGTTGGCGCCGGCATCGCGGCCGGTCACAAACAGCGTGCCGTGCTCGCCGATGTTCGGCTCGAGCGTCACGCCGACCCCTTCGGCCTTGAGCGCCGCCAGCAGTTCCGCGCTGATCTGCGGCGGTCGCGCCGGCGCCGGCTGCGGCGGCTTGAGATCACCCGAGGCAGGCGGCCGATCGGTGCGGATCGCGTACGCCTGCACCGGGCTTGTCATCAGGATCGCGCCCTGGAGTTTTCCGGCGTTGGCCTTCATCGCTTCTGGCGTGAGGCCCGGAAGCCAGATCGGCGCGGCGGTGAGCCTGCCGGCGGTGGACGGCGACCAGCCCTTGGCGTAGCCGATCATCGGCATGTAGCGGGGCTCGACCATTTCCACGGAGACCTTGTCGAGCGTCCAGCCGCGGCCGAATTGCCACTTCTCGGCGTGAACGTTGGCGAAGCCCATGGCCTTGGCCTGTTCCTGGGTCCACTCGACAGCGCGCTTGTGCGCGGGGGAATTAGTGAGGCGCGGGCCGATCACCGTGACGAGGTAGTTGAAGGTGTCGAGAATCTTCGACCGGTCGAGGCCTTCGGTCCGGATCTTCTCGAGCATCGGGAAGTCCACGCGTTCTTGCGCGGCACCCGACGCGGCTCCCAATAGCGTGACGAGCAGCAGGGTGGCGACGGCGGCGGCGCTGGTTCTCATGCGCGGATTCTACACCGGCGCGATCAGCTCGAGCGTGGTCGCTTTCGCACCCACCACGGCCTTAAGAGGGATCGTCTTGTCGAACGTCGCCAGGCAACCGCCCATCTTGTGGGCCAAGCCCAGCAGGTAGATGTCGGTGAGCTGCCGATACCCGGACACCATCGCCGTGTTGAAGAGGGTGTCGTCGGTCAGCGAAGCCGCTGCCGGCCAGAACGCATGGCGTGATGAGGCGCCACGAAACTTACGCAGATTCTCCACGAGCGCGCCGCTTCGCACACCGCTGCCGTAGGCAGGGTTGGCCACCACGCGCACGAACCCATTTTCCGTGATCGGACACGTGGCCCAGCCGTCGGACTCGCGGTCCGCGAACCAGTCGTGCGCGATTTCGTGGTGCACGTGGTCCGGATCGAAGAGCGCGACGAGCACGTTGACGTCGAGCAGCGCCACCCGCGCCGCGCGGCTCATGCCTCGTCCCGCAACTGGTTGACGAGTTTCATCGTGGGCCGCGCCGCACCGGCCGCCCGCTTCGGCAACAAGGGCACGCCGTTGCGCACGCGCTTGGCCGGCGGCGCCGCCAGCGCCTTCCGCGCGAGCGCCGACAACACTTTCCCCGCCGTGGTCTGCTGGACTTCAGCCATCTCTTTCACCGCCTGCAGCACATCGTCGTCAACATCCAAAGTTGTCCGCAAGGTGAAGTCATCATCACGCATCTCGCATCAGATGTCAATACCGGGGGGCGAGAAGCGGGAGCCGGGGAGCCGTATAATCCGCGCGAGGTAAGAGCGATGTACAGCAGACGGAACTTCTTGCGGACCGCCGGCGCGCTTGGCGCGGGCGCATTTGCCATCAAGGCCAACAGCATCGAACTGGTGGCCCAGGCCTCGCGGGCCTTGGGGGATCGGTCGCCCGACGACGTGGCGCAGGATGAGAATTACTGGCGCGACATCCAGAGCGCCTTCATGCTCGACCGCTCGATGATCAACCTGAACAACGGCAACAGCTGCCCAAGCCCGACGGTGGTGCACGAGGCCTACAAGCGCTACCTCGATTCCTCGAACACGGTGCCGGTCTATTACCGGAGCCTGCTCGAGCGGAACATCGAGACCGCGCGCCGCCGCCTGGCCGCGGAGTTTGGCTGCGACCCGGAGGAGATGGCGATCACCCGCAACGCCAGCGAGTCGCTGCAGATCGCGCAGAACGGCCTCGACCTGCTGCCGGGTGATGAAGTGGTCACGACCGAGCAGGACTATGGCCGCATGCTGACCACCTGGGACCAGCGCGCGCGCCGCGACAAGATCAAGATCACCAAGATCAATTTTGCCGTGCCGTCCAACGGCGAGACGCTGTTTGCGAAGCTCGAAGCGGCGATTACGCCGCGCACCAAGGTGCTGCACTTCTGCCACATCACCAACCTCACCGGGCAGATCTTCCCGGTGCAGAACCTGGCCCGCATGGCGCGCGCCCGCGGCATCGTCACCATCGTCGACGGCGCGCACGCGGTGGCGCACTTCCCGTTCAAGCTGCGCGACCTCGAGATGGATTACTACGGCACGAGCCTCCACAAGTGGCTGCTGGCGCCCACGGGCACCGGCTTCCTCTACGTCCGCAAGGATCGCATCGCCAGGACGTGGCCGATGCAGGCGGCGCCCGAACGCGCCGACAACGACATCCGCAAGTTCGAGGAGATCGGCACCTCGCCGGCGGCGACCAAGGCGGCGATCAACGAGGCGCTGGCCTTCCACCAGGCCATTACCACCGAGCGCAAGGCCGCGCGCCTGCGTTACCTCACGCTGCGCTGGGCGAACAAGCTCAAGGCGAACCCGCGCGTCCAGATCCACACCGACCTCAACCAGGTCTACGGCGTGGCGTGCGTCGGCATCAAGGACATCCCCGCGGCGAAGATCAACGCGTTCATGTGGGATAAGTACCGCATCGTCACCACGCCGATTCAGCGTGACGACTACAACGGCATCCGCGTGACGCCCAACATCTACACGCCGCTGGAGGAGATCGACACCTTCGTGATGGCGATGGAGGACTTGCTCAAGAACGGCGTGCCGGCAACCGCGTAAGCGGGCCTGCGCCTGGCTGAACCTCATGCGAGTTGCGCAGCGGCAGCAGTCACACATGAACGCCATCCGCGGCGGCCTGGCGCTGCTGTTTGTGCTCTTGATGCACGGCGGGTCGCTCGCTCAAGCCCCGCCACCTGCGGCCACGCCGCCGCGCGCCGAGGTGATCGCCGCGGCCCGCGAGATCATGCAGGCGGCGAGGTACTGCACGTTCGTCACGATTGGGCCGGCCGGTCAGCCTCAAGCGAGGATCGTGGATCCGTTCCAGCCCGATGCGGATCTGACGATCTTCATTGCCACCAATCCCCTGACGCGCAAGGTGACCGACATTCGCCGCGACCCACGCGTCACCTTGCTGTACTTCGTCCCAGCCTCGTCCGAGTATGTCACGGTGGTCGGCACTGCGGTCGTGGACACCGACGCCGGCCGCAAGGCCGGGCACTGGAAGCCCGAGTGGGCCGGACTCTACAAGGACCAGAATCGTGGCGACGACTACCAGCTCCTCCGCGTGAAGCCGTCGCGCCTGGAGGTGGTCAGCGTCAAGCGCGGCATCAACAACGACCCGAAGACCTGGCGTCCGGTCAGCGTCGACGTGCCGCAGTGATCAAGCGGTCGATCAAGGAACAGCTCCACCCAAGAAACCGGTTTCGTTCCGGCTACGACTTCGGCCGGCTGATCGCGCTTAGCCCGAGCCTGGCGCCGTTGGTCGCGCCCAATGCGTACGGCGATGCGTCCATCGACTATGCCAACCCGAAGGCGGTGAAGGCGCTCAACCAGGCGCTGCTCAAGCACGCGTATGGGCTCGACACCTGGGACGTGCCACCCGGCTACCTGTGCCCGCCGATTCCGGGTCGGAGCGACTATCTTCACCACCTCGCGGACCTGCTCGCGAGCAACCGCGATGGAAAGATCCCGCGGGGCCGGTCCGTCGTCGTGCTGGACATCGGGATGGGCGCCAACTGCATCTACCCGCTGATTGGGGCGCGCGAGTACGGCTGGCGCTTTGTCGGCACCGAGATCGATCCGGTGGCGCTGCGGTGGGCGAAGAAGCTGGTGGCGGCCAATCCCGCGGTGGCCGACCTCATCGAATGCCGCCTGCAGACCTCGCCGCTCGAATGTTTCACGGGTGTGATCAAAACCGGGGAGAGATTTGCCCTGTCGATGTGCAATCCGCCGTTTCATGCGTCGGCCGAAGCGGCCGCCGAGGGCACGCGCCGAAAGCACCGCAACCTGGGCCACCAGCCGTCCACCGCGCCCGTCTTGAATTTTGGCGGCAAGGCCGGCGAGCTGTGGTGCGAAGGCGGCGAATTGGGGTTTGTGCGGCGCATGATCGTGCAAAGCGCCGAGCGGCCTGCTCTGTGCCGATGGTTCACCACGCTGGTCTCGAAGAGCACGCATCTCCCCCGCCTCTATCAATCGCTGGACGAGGTGAGGGCTGTTGACTGGCAGACCCTTGAGATGACGCACGGCCAGAAGAAGAGCCGCATCCTGGCGTGGACGTTCTCGCGGGCGTAACGCTTATAATCCCGGAATCTTGACGCCCCCCGCCTTTCTCCAGCCATCATGAGCACGGCGATTCACAAGCAAGTGGCGGCGGCGCACGCCGGACACCTCGCCCGCGTCGTGGCGCGGATGTCCTCGGGGTGGGCCGTGCTCGGGGACCCGCAAATCCTTCCCGGGTATTGCCTGCTGCTGCCCGATCCCGTGGTGCCGCACCTGAACGCGCTCACCGGCGCCGAGCGACGGCTGTTTCTTGATGACATGGCGCGTCTCGGCGACGCGGTGCTGGCGATGACCGGTGCGCAGCGGATCAACTACGAAATCCTGGGCAACGTGGAACCCGCTCTCCACGCGCATGTCATCCCGCGATTCGCCACCGAACCGGCCGGAGACCGCAAGCGCCCGGTGTGGCTGCACGACTGGAGCAAGGCTCCCGCCTTCGATCCGGCCGTCCACGGCGAATTAATGGAGCGCATCACGGTCCATCTCAAGTTGATTCGCTGACCCGCCCGCCTGGCGTGTCTCTGAATGTCATCAGGGGTCCACGCTAAACTGATGCGTTCATCCATGAAGACCCATTCCTTTTCGTTCTGTCTGCTTTGCGCGGCGTGGCTGGCCCTGCCGACGATGGCGGCGGCCCAGGGCGTCGAACACCAACACGAGACGCCGGCGCCGGCCGTGCCGGCCCGCGCCACTGCGGCCCAGTCCAGCCGCGAGCGGCCGGCCGTCCGCGCCGTGCTGGCCACCGAAGCGCCGAAGATCGACGGCACGCTCGACGAAGCGGTATGGAAGACGGCCAACGTCATCGACACCTTCGTGCAGCAGGAGCCGAACGAAGGGCAGCCGGCGAGCGATCGCACGGAAGTGCGCGTCTTGTACGACAGCGGTCACCTCTACATCGGCGTTCACGCCTTCGCCAACGAAGCGGTGACGGCCACCGAAATGCGGCGCGATGCCGACCGCCTGTTCGACGAAGACAACTTCCAGGTCATCCTCGATACCTTTCACGATTCGCGCAACGGCTACATGTTCCTCACCACGCCGCTCGGCGCGAAGCTCGAACAGCAGATCTTCGACGAGGGTGAGGGCGGCGGCCGCGGTGGCACCGCGAACATCAATCGCAACTGGGACGGTGTCTGGGACGCGGCGGCCCGGATCGTCAGCGACGGTTGGACGGCGGAGATCGAAATTCCTTTCAGTACCGTACGGTTTTCTCCAAGCGACGAGCTGACCTGGGGCGTGAATTTCGAGCGGCACATCCGCCGCAAGAACGAGTCGGCGCTGTGGTCGCCGATTCCGAAGGCCTACACGCTCACGCGCGTGAGCATGGCCGGCGAGCTGCAGGGCCTTCGCGGCCTGAACCTCGGGTGGGATCTCAAGCTCAAGCCGTTTGTCGTGGGCGGCGGCCACTACCTGCAGCCGACGATCGGGTCGAAGACCACCGACGCGATTCACGCCATCGGGCTCGACGCGCGCTACGGCGTCACCGCCGGCCTCAACCTCGACGTGACGATTAATACCGACTTTGCGCAAGTTGAAGTGGACGAGCAGCAGGTCAACCTCACGCGCTTTGGCCTGTTCTATCCGGAGAAGCGCGACTTCTTCCTCGAGAACTCGAACTTCTTCACCATGGGCACGGGCAGCGCGTTCACGTCGGCGCAGGTGCAGACGGATCTCTTCTTCAGCCGCCGCATCGGTCTTTCCGAGAGCGGCCAGCCGGTACCGATCCGGGGCGGTGGGCGCCTGGCGGGAAAATCCGGCGCCAACAACATCGGCATGCTCGACATCCAGACCGAGGATGCGTTCGGCAAGCCCGGCGACAACTTCTTCGTCGGCCGCTATAGCCGCGACGTCCTTAAGCGCTCGCGCGTTGGCGCCATCTTCATCAACAAGGACTCGGTGACCGGCAGCGACCATTACAACCGGACGATGGGCGTGGACGCGAACCTGGCAGTCGGCCGCAATTTGCAGGTGAATTCGTACCTCGCAAAGACCGCGACGCCCGGCAAGGACGGCCGCGACATGGCGCTCTTCGGCCGCATCGCCTATCGCGATCCCAAGTGGAACGTGTGGCTCAACTACCTCGACGTGCAGGAGAACTTCAACGCCGAGGCGGGCTTCGTGCAGCGCACGGGCATCCGCACCACCAAGGCCTACTTCGGCCCGACGCCGCGGCCCAAGACGGGCAACATCAAGTTGATGGAGCCGATGTACGTGCTGACCTACATCACCGATCAGACCAACCGGCTGGTCGGCCGCCAGCACCACTTCATGCACGGCACGACGCTCCGAGACGACTCGTTCATCAACGTGATCTTCCAGCAAACGCTCGACGTGCTCGACAGGCCGTTCCGCATCCAGCCCACCGTGGTCATCCCGGTCGGCAGCTACCAGATGAACGAGGCGATGTTCACCTACAACACGAGCCCCGGCAAGCGGATCTACGAGCGCTTGACCTGGTCGCCGAACCAGTTCTACGGCGGCACCCGCCAGACGCTGACGGCGGCGGCCGGCGTGCGCGCCTCGAGCCGCTTCTCCACCGAGCTGCAGTTCAATCGCAACGACGTCAAGATGCCGTGGGGTAACTTCCTGGTCAACCTGACGACGATGCGCGTGGACTACACGTTTTCGCCGCGGATGACGATCCGCAGCCTGACGCAGTACAACACCTCGACCCACGAGATCACCAACAACATCCGCTACAACTTCATCCACCGCCCCGGCAGCGACTTGTATGTCGTCTACAACGATCTTTCGCAGACCGGGCTGCCGGCGGACATCTTCGGCAAGAAGGATCGCCAGCTCGTCGTCAAGGCCACCTACCTGATGCAGCGGTAGCGGGCCATGCGAGTCGCCGCGCTCTACGACATTCACGGCAACCTACCCGCGCTCGAGGCGGTGCTCCGCGAGGTTGGCGACGCCGGCGTCGATCTGGTGATCGTCGGCGGCGACGTGTTTCCGGGCCCGATGGCCGTCGAAGCCCTCGAGCTCCTGCGGGGCCTCGCCATCCCGACGCAATTCATCCGGGGCAATGGCGATCGCGAAACGCTGGCGATGCGCGAAGGCCAGGAGACGGCCGCGGTGCCGGAAGCCCATCGACCTTCAATGCGCTGGGGAGCGGAGCAGCTCTCCGCTGAACAAGTGCGGTTTGTCGGCAGCTGGCCGTTGACCGTGCGCGTGGAGGTCGCGGGTCTCGGTGACGTCGTGTTCTGCCACGCCACGCCGCGCAATGACGTGGACATCTTCACGCGGCTCACGCGCGAGGCGCCGCTGGTGCCGATTTTCGCCGGCGCCAACGCCCCGATCGTGGTCTGCGGACACAGCCACATGCAATTCGATCGCATGATCGGGCAGGTCAGGGTCGTGAATGCGGGGAGCGTCGGGATGCCGTTCGGACCGGCCGGCGCGGACTGGCTCCTGTTGGATCCCGGCATCCAGTTGCGCCACACCGCCTACGATCTCGCCGCTGCCGCGCTTCGCATTCGCGCCACGCCCTACCCGATGGCGGAGGAGTTCGCCGCGACGTACGTTATGAATCCGCCCACCGAGGACGTCATCCTCAAGGCGTTTGCCCATGCGGAAGTGAAATAGCCGTGTTCCGCGATTGTCGGCATGGAAGACGGCAAATACGTCCTTGTTTCGCCACGAACGTGACACTGGTACAGGTTTTGGCGTCAGCCGTATTGAGGCGACGGATCCGGCGGGCGGAACGGAGAGCAGCCTCGTTCCAACCGGCTTCACGGCTTCGAACGCGTATCTGGATCGCTACAACTCAATCTACTGGGACAAGCAGGCGATGGCGCAGTATCCGGGCGATCTAACCAAGGGCGTCATCATCAACTGGATGATGAAAGACGACGTGGGCGGATGGCATCCGACGTCGAGAAACATTCCGCACAGCATCAAGCGGTCGCTCGAGAACCGGGTCTGGTATCGCTATCAGGATCAGTCCAGCACTTCGCATCACCTGTTGTCGTGGGGCCGCTCGCCGAGTGTCGTGGGGCGCGTGCTCGACGGGGGTGGAAGCCGGATCACCCAGGCGACCTACAACACCAAGGGCTACGTCACGTCGCTCATCGACCCCGTCGGCCGGCAGACCACCTACACCTATGCCAGCAACGGCATCGACCTGTTGCAGGTTGACCAGGTGCGCAGCGGTGGCACCGACGCGCTGCAGGTGCTCGGCAGCTACAATAGCCAGCACCTGCCGGCGACGATCACCGATGCCGCGGGCGAAGACACCACGCTCACCTACAACGTCGCGGGACAGCCGCTGACCGTCACCAATGCGA
>JBDTMB010000066.1:0-16968 GCA_039934485.1 Vicinamibacterales bacterium | reverse complement strand
CGATGATCACGTCGCCCTTTTGCAGCCCGGCCAGCTCCGCGGGGCCGCCGCCGATGACGCCGCCGAGCAGCAGGCCCTTGACGTCGCTCGCGTAGTCGGGAATCGTGCCGGTGAAGAGCCGCAGGCCGGCGCGGCCGCCGCCGCCTTCCGTCTTCTGCTCGACCTTGGTGAACTGCGGCGCGTCGCTCGTGTCCATCAGGCGCTTGACGATGGCGGTGCCGAGCTGGCCGACGCGATCGAGGTCCTCGTAATTGATCTTGTCGGCGGTGTCGCTTGGCTTGTGATAATCGGCGTGCGCGCCGGTGAAGAACGTGAGGCACACCACGCCGGCCTGGTTGAAGCTGCCGACGTCGGTGGGCTGGTAGGGGTCCTCCTGCAACACGAGGTCGAAGCCCGCCGCGACGTTCGCCTGTTCGAGCAGCTTCGGCCAGATCGTGCTGGTGCCGGTGGCCTGCACCGTCAGCTTGTTGTCGGTGACCCGGCCCACCATGTCGAAGTTGACATAGGCGGCGACCTGGTCAAGGGCTACCGGCGGCTTGGTGACAAATGCGTTGGAGCCGAGCAGGCCCAGCTCTTCACCCGACCACAAGCCGATGACGAGGTTGCGCTTGCGCGGCTGCTTGCTGAGCGCCTCGGCGATCGCCAGCACAGTGGCCGTGCCAGAAGCGTTGTCGTCGGCGCCGTGATGGACCTTGCTGCGGTCGGCCTGGTCGGCGAGCGAGCCGCCCGTGGTGCCGCGGCCGAGGTGATCGTAGTGCGCGCCCACCGCCACCCAGGGTTTCTCGAGGCGGGGGCTGAAGCCCCCGCCCTCCATGCCGACCGTGGCAGGCAGGTACGCGACGACGTTGTTGCCCGTTTGCTGTTCCCGGATCACGTTGGCCTTCACCGTGACCGTGACGTTGGGCACGGCAAACCCGGCGACGTGCGGATTGCCGCTGTCGAGTTCCTTCTGCACGGCATCGAGCTCCTTGCCGGCGGCAGCGAAGATGCCGCTGGCCGTGGCAGCGGTGATGCTGGCTGCGGCGATGCCCGATCCCGCGATGGCGGTGTCGAAACTCATCGGCACCAGCTCACCCGCGTTGGGCGAGCGCGGGCCGGTGACCACGAGCATTGCCTTGGCGCCGCGTTGCCGGGCCGCCTGCGCCTTGTAGCGCAGGTCCGCGTAGCGCGACAGGATCGCGCGCGTCGGCTGGTCGGCGTCTTCGGGGAAGTAGCGCAAGACCACCACCACCTTGTCCTTCACGTCGAGGCCGGTGTAGCTGTCGTAGCCGAAGTTCTGCGATTCCGGCACCACCAGCCCGTAGCCCGCGAAGACCACCGTTCCGGTCGCCTCGAGGGTGTCGGAGAACGACAGCGCCGTGACGTTGGCCGGCGCCGCATACGTCTGCGCCGCGCCGTCGCGCGTGATGCTCACCGTGGTGCCGCCGTCCTTCGACCCCGCCGTGAACGTGAACGGCATGCGGAAGTCCGCCACGCCTGGCAACGGCTTGGCGCCGATGCGCTTCAACTCGGTGATGAGATAGTCCGCGGCGAGTCGTTCGCCCCGCGATCCGGTGAGGCGGCCCTCGAATTTCTCCGAGGCCAGCGTCTCGATGCGGGCTCGCGATGGCGATTGCGCCTGCGGCGCCGCAATGCCCAGTGCCGAGACCAGGAGAACGACGACGACTTGTTTGTGCATGGTCATGAGTTCACTCTCAATGGAGGGCGACGGCTTTAGCCGTCGCCTGGCCGCGGCTAAGCCCCGGCCCTCCAGCTTTCTACTCTTCACTTTCCAGAAGGCTTCCGAGGAGGCGCCGCCTTCAACGCCGCCATCGCGGCGTCGTGGTTCCACTGCGCGAGATAAATCTGTCCAGGCGCGCCCGCGCCACCGGCGCGGCTCGAGGTCCACGCCAGTTGCGTGCCGTCCGGCGACGGTACCGGCAAGCCGTCGAAGCCGGGCGTGTAGGTGATCTGCACCGGCTCCTTCAGCCCCGCCTTGTCCACCATGAACACCTCGAAGTTTTCGAAGCCCAGCTTGTTGGAGGCGAAGACGAAGTACTCACCAGACGGATGTTCGTAGGGCGCCCAGCTCATTGCGCCAAAGTCGGTGATCTGCTTCTTCTCGGTGCCGTCGGCCTTCATCATCCACACGTTGGCGATGAGCCCGTTCTCCTCGAAATGGCGCCACACGATGTGCCCGTCCTTGGTGAAGAACGGGCCGCCGTCGTAGCCATTCGTGGTGGTCAGGCGCTTCTGTCCGGAGCCATCGGCTTTCATGATGTAGATCTCGGCGAAGTACGACGGATCGGTGTCGAGCTGCTTCTGCTCGGCCGGCGTGAGCGTGCGGTTGTAGGCGTCGCGCATCGACGAGAACGCGATCCATTGCCCGTCGGCCGAGTAGCCGGCCTCGGCGTCGTAGCCCTTCGCCGTGGTGAGCTGCTTCATCGCGCCGGTCTTCTCGCTGTAGGCAAAGATGTCCATCATCGGGTCGTAGTCCCAGGAGTAGCGGCGCTCCTTGCCCGAGGCGCGGAACGCCAGCTCGTCGTCTTGATACTGCTTGGACTTGGGATCGAGGTGCGTGGACGCGAACTCGATCTCGTCGCTCCCCGGACGGAAGAACGCGCACGTCGTCTTGCCGACGCCGGGCGAAATCCGCTTGGTCTCGCCGGTGGCGAAGTCGAGGACGAAGATCTGGTAGAACGGGTTGGCAGCGTCGCGCTCGCTTTGAAACACCAGCCGCTTGCCGTCCGGCGACCAGTAGCCTTCACCGGCGCGCTTGCCTTCAACGGTGAGCCGGCGCACACGGCTCAGGAAGTCGCGCTCTTTCGAAGCCGCCGCCGGGGCAGCCGGCTGGGCAAGTGCCACGAAAGGCCCGGAAACAGCCGCGGCCACTAGCATGACGAGGGACAGGAACATCCACCTGGAGCGGGTACGCATCGGGACATTCTATCAACTAGGATGGGGCCATGAAGCCCGCGCTATGGCTGGGCCTGGCCCTTCTGTTTCTGGGCGCACCCGGCGCATCCGATCCACCCGATGCACCCGCCGTCAGGATGATCGACGTCACCGGCGAAGGCGCCAGGTACTGGCCCCGATGGCGAGGGCCATCCGGGCAGGGCCTGGTGGCCGATGGACGTTATACCGACACCTGGTCACCCAAGGCGCCGGTCAAGTGGAAGCTCCCGCTTCCGGGCCGCGCCAATTCGTCACCCATCGTGTGGGGCGACCACGTGTTTGTCACCAACGCCTACGACAACGGCAAGCGGCTGTCCGTGATTGCGGTCAATCGCGCGGACGGCAGGAAGGCGTGGGAGACGTTTGTCCCGCAGAGCGGCGTCGAGTGGGTCCACTACAAGAACGGCTACGCGTCGGCGACGCCGGCGACCGACGGCGAGCGCATCTACGCCTCGTTCGGACGGCACGGGCTGGTGGCGATCGACATGGCCGGCAAGCTCGCGTGGCACCACCGCTTCGGCGCCATCAACAACTATCACGGCCCGGCCGGCTCGCCGGTGCTCTACAAGGATCGCATCTTCCTGTTCCAGGATCACGACGGCGCGCCCGATCAACGCGCCTTCGTGGCGGCGTTCGACAAGCTGACCGGCAAGACGCTGTGGCAAACGGCACGGCGCGAGACCGTGGGCTGGGGCACCCCGGTGGTGATCAATACCGGCGAACGCGACGAGTTGATCGTCAGCAGCCAGGGCCGCGTCACCAGCTACGATCCCGACACCGGCCGCGAGTTGTGGCTCGTGCGCGGCAACACCTCCGAGGTGATTCCCACGCCCGTCGTCGGCCACGGCCTGGTGTTCGCCTCGTCCGGCCGCGCCGGTCCGACGTTGGCGATCCGTCCCGGCGGCAGCGGCGACGTTTCGTCGTCGCACGTGGCGTGGAGCACCAACCGCGGGTCGCCCTTCGTGCCGTCGGGGCTCATCGTCGGTGATCTGCTCTACCTGGTGAACGACATGCAGAGCATCCTCACCGTCTACGAGGCGGCCACCGGCGCCCTGGTGTATCAGAACCGGCTCGGGGTGGCGATGCGCGAGGGCTTCTCGGCCTCGCCGGTCGCGGTGAATGGCAAGGTGTTCTTCACCAACGACGAAGGGCAGACGTTCGTCGTGGAGGCGGGCAGGACTTTCAAGCTGCTGCACGTGAACGAGCTCGGTGCGCAGACGCTGGCGTCGCCGGCGCTGGTTGATGGGGTGTGGTACTGGCGGACCGCAGAGGCGCTGCTCGCGATCGGCACCCCATAACAGGGTGCGCTACAACAACCGCACGAACTTCAACTTCTCCATCCTCTCGAAGTCCTTGTCGAGCGACCAGACGAGCGCGCCGAGTTCGGCCGCCAGGGCGGCGATCAGCAAGTCCGCCGTGTGGAAGTGCTCGCCCTTCTCCGCCGCCTGGTCGGCCCAGCGCTCAACCTGCGTCCACGTTTCATCGGTGGGACGGGCAACCGGCAGGGCAGAGAGGGCCTTGAGGAACGCGGCGCGCTTGTTGCCAGGGACGCCGGCCCGCAACTCCAGGCGCACGGGCAGCGCAATGACGACCTCGTCTGCCTTGAGGAGTTCGCGCAGCGTCTCGCCGTGCTGTCCGCCGGAGCGATCAGCGGCGATCCAAGCCGAGGTGTCGACGACGATCACTTGGCGCGCGCGGGCTTCTTGCCGCGCAACGTTGCCGCGTCGGTCGTGAACTCGATCGTGCCGAGCAACGCCTGCAAGTCCTCCAGGCGATCCCGCTGCACCACGGCCTTCAAGGCGAACACCATCGTGTCGGTCTTCGACTTGTAGCCCAACTTCAACCGGGCCTCTTCGAGCAATTCAACGGGGACATCCAGGGTGGTGCGCATACAAAATCATACATTCAGTATGCATATGGATGTCAATAATATGTTATTTCATCTGCAACAGGACGTTTGTTGGCTTGCCGCTCACGACCGTGATTTTTTGCGCCGCCGCTTTCAGCACTTCGTGCCACACCTTGAGTTCGTAGGTGCCAGGCGGCACGCCGGCGAGTGAGAACCGGCCATCGGCGCCGGTGACGGCAGCCATTTCGTCGGTCACCACGATGAACCCGCGCATCCACGGATGGATGTTGCACGTCAGCCGCAGCAAGCCGGCGCCGCCGATCGGCTTGACGATGTCCATCCCGGGAAACGGCAGCGCCACGTTGAAGAGCGTCTTGCCCGCCGCAGTGGCGGCGTTGGTGGTGTGCAGCATCGGGTCCTTGCTCGTGGTCCGCACTTTCGTGTTCGGCCGCGCGACCTGCACCCGCGGCGCGAAGCGGCATTTCTCGTTGATCACCGGCGTGTCCGCGGGCGCGCCCGTCGCCTTGACGCCGGTGAGCGTGATGACGACGTTGGCGAGATGGCCCTGGGCATCGACGGCCACGGCCTCGTCAGGCATTTCGTTGCCGCACACTTTTTGATCGATGGTCACGCGAATGGGCGCCAGCGCCCTGGCGGAGGTGGTGACGACGCCGCTGAGGCTACCGGCGGCCTGTGCGCCGGCGGCGACTGGCGCGGCGCAGATTGCCAGAATTCCCAGAGCAAATGACTTGGTCATCGGGTCCCTTGTTCCTAGCTTAGACTGAACCCATGAGATTCCGGCGCGCCCTGTGGATCGCGCTTGCGGCGCTCGTGAGCGTTGGCGCGATTGCGTATCTCGCCTCGAGGGCGGGAGCGGTGTCGCCCATCGCCGAATCATCGCGTGGCGCGCTCGAGGCGATCCGCTCGAAGCCGCACGTGTACTTTCGCAGCCTTCGCGACCACGAGTTCGGCCAGGTCGTGGTCGCCGCGTTGGACGCGCCCAACGAGCAACGCGTCGTTACGGCCCTGTCCTGCGACCGCGTCGATTTCTGGCGCGACCGCGGGCTGTGCCTGGTGGACAGCAAGTCGCACCTGCATCCGCTGGTGTTTGCGCAGATCATCGATCGCGACTTCCTGGCGATCTCCAGCCTCGTCTTGCCAGGCGTCACCAGCCGCACGCGCGTCTCGGGCGACGAACGCTACGCCGTGGCCACCGTGTTTGTCACCGGCGAACAGTACGACGCGGAGTTCACGACGCGGACCACGCTGGTGGAGCTGTCGGGGGGCCGCGTCGTTGCCGATCTCGAGAAGTTCCAGGTCACCAAGGACGGCCGGCCGTTCCGCGAGCGGGATTTCAATTTCTGGGGCGTGACGTTCGCCGCGGCGAGCGAGCACTTCTATGCCACGCTGGCCACGGGAGGGCAGACCTACCTGGTGGAGGGCGATATCGGGCGTCGCGAGATGCGCGTGCTTCGCGAAAACGCGGAGTGCCCGTCGCTGTCGCCGGATGAGCAACAGGTCGTGATCAAGAGCCGCATTCCCGGCGACCGTATCGCGTGGCGCCTGCATGTGATCGACCTGAAGACCGGGGACGAGTGGCCGATTGCCGGAGAGGCGCGCAGCATCGACGACCAGGCCGAGTGGCTGGACGCTGGGCACGTGCTCTACGGGGCGTTGGAGGAGCGCGGCCTGCCCGGCGAGGCGATGAATGTGTGGGTGGCCTCAACCGCCCGCGACGCGGCCGACGCGCCCCGGATCTTCATCCGCGGCGCCGACTCGCCCGCCGTGGTCCGCCCCGCCTCCGCCACGGCTTCGGCGGGCAAGCCCTGACGGCGGGGGCTAAAGCCCCCGCCCTCCTGCCACGTTGGAGGGCGATGGCTTTAGCCGTCGCCTATAATGACCCGCTATGCGTCGAGCGCTCACTCTCCTCGTCCTCCTCGTTTCCAATGTTCTCATCGTCTCGCCCAATGCCCAGGGTGGGGCCGCATGGCTGGATCCGTACCGCGGCAACGCCGAAAAATTGATCCAGGCGGCGACGGCGGATCAGTTCGCGTGGAACCGCCTGGCCGAGCTCACCGACACTTACGGTCAGCGCCTCACCGGTTCCGACAACCTCAATCGCGCGATCGCGTGGGCGGTGGAGACGATGAAGAAGGACGGACTCGAGAACGTCCACACCGAGAGGGTCATGGCACCCAGGTGGGTGCGCGGCCGCGAGAGCCTGGAGATCACCGAGCCGCCGCTCCATGTCGTGCCGATGCTCGGGCTCGGCGGCAGCGTGGCCACGCCGGCCGACGGCATCGAAGCCGAAGTGCTCGTGGTGGGCAGCGGCGACGAGCTGTCCAAGCGCGCCGCGGAGGCGAAGGGGAAGATCGTCCTCTTCAACGTGCCGTTCACCAACTACGGCGAGACGGTCGCCTATCGTGGCGGCGGCGCGGTGATGGCCGCCAAGGTTGGCGCGGTCGCGGCGATCGTCCGATCGGTGGGCCCGATCGGCCTGCGCACCACGCACACCGGCGGCATGAACTACGACGAGGCGGTGGCGAAGATCCCGACGGCAGCCATTCCCGTTGAAGACACCCTGCGCATTCAACGCCTGGTGAATCGCGGCCTTCACGTCAGGCTCCGCTTGAAGATCGAGGCGCACTTCGATCCCGACGTCGAGAGCTTCAACGTGGTGGGCGACTTGCGTGGCAGCGAAAAGCCGGAGGAGATCGTCCTGGTGGGCGGCCACTTCGATTCGTGGGACGCCGCCACGGGCGCCTCGGATGACGGCGTCGGCGTGGTGGTGACGTGGGAGGCGGCGCGGCTGATGAAGAAGCTGGGCATCAAGCCGAGGCGGACGGTGCGCGTGGTGCTCTTCACCAACGAGGAGAACGGCACGCGCGGCGGCAACGGCTATCGCGATGCGCACGCGAAAGAAGCGGCCAATCACGTGATGGTCCTTGAATCCGACTCCGGCGTGTTCGCCCCGGCGCGCCTGGGCTTCAGCGGTCCCGAGCCGGCGCGGCGGGTGATCGCCGACATCGGGATGCTGCTGACCTCGCTCGGCCTGCAGGACATCGGCGGCGGCGGCGGCGGCGCCGACATCGGCCCGATCGGCCAGCTCGGCAAGGTGCCGATGATGGCGTACTCGGGCGACGCGAATAAGTACTTCACCATCCACCACACGCCGGCGGATACGATCGATCGCATCGCACCGGACGAGGTGTCAAGAGCGGCCGCGGCGATCGCCGCGATGGTGTACGTCGTGGCCGACATGCCGCAAACTCTGCCAAAACAGTAGGGGAGGGGGGGTCAGGCACCAAACCCTCAAAAACGATGAAGATCCTTCGTACATCACTGCTGCTACTCGTGGCGATTTCTGCCCACTTATCCGCAGGTCAGCCGGCAGTTTCTGCCACCGACGGCTGGATCGCGGCGCCCGCGGCCGGCGCCACGACCGCCGCGGCCTACGTGACGATCCAGAATCCGACCATGTATGACATCTACGTGGTGTCGGCCTCCGCGGAGGTCGCCGGCAAGATCGAGTTTCGCGACGGCGACAAGCCCGCGAAGGACCTTACCGTGCCGTCGTTCGGCTCGCTCGAACTGAAGAGCGGTGAATCGTCGATGGTGCTGATGGAACTGAAGCGGCCGTTGCAGGCGGGCGAGACGATCGAGTTGACGCTGCGGACCGACGGTGGGCTGAGTTTGAAGGTGGCGGCTCTCGTCAAGTAGAGGCGGAGGCTAAAGCCTCCGCCCTCCATACCTAGGACTTCTTGATCATGTACGTGCCGTCGGCGGCCTTGTCGCGGTACTTCATGTGGCAGGTCTGGCAGGAGCCCATGATCTGCTTGGTGTGCTCGCCCACGGCGGCCATGTCCTTGGCGGTGGCGGCCTTCTCGATCGCGGCCGCGTGATCGACGGCGCCCTTCGCCCAGTCGGCGGCTTCCGTGTTCTTGCGCTGGGTCCAGAAGGTCTGGTTGCTCTTCATGAGCTCCGTCATCTTCTTCGCGTCGGCGACAATCGCGTCGGCGGCCTGGGCCTCGACGTTCTTGCGCAGCGAGCCGACCGTCTGGCCAACCGACTTCATCAGCTTGCCGTAGTCTTCGTCGGTCATGTTGCCCTGTGCCGTGGGGGCCGCCGCGAAAGTAACTGCCAACAACCACACCATCGAGGCTGCGGTGAATAATCGAGCAAGACGCATGAATCCTCCCGGGAATAACCGGAGTGCGACGACATGCCGCATCACCGGATCACGAGGATACCGCAAAACTCCCGGTTGCCTTATAGTGGCGCATGCCCAAGCGGACATTCGTTTACATCTTCGCGTTTGCCGCGTTCGCCTCGGTCGCCGCCGCGCAACCCGCCAGGCGTCCCATCGCCCTCGACGATCACTCGCGCATCCTCGCCGTCGGCGATCCGCAACGATCGCCCGATGGCCAGTGGGTGGCCTACACCCTCACCACCATCGATGTCGAGAAGGACAAGCGCAACTCCGACATCTGGATGGTGAAGTGGGACGGCAGCGAGCAGATTCAGCTCACCTCGTCGCCCGACGGTGAGTCGTCGCCACGCTGGAGCCCCGACGGCAAGTACCTCGCCTTCGTTGCTTCGCGCGGCACCGAGGAGGAGAAAAAGAAGGGCGGCCAAATCTGGTTGCTGAACCGCTCGGGCGGTGAAGCGCAGAAGGTGAGCGACCTCAAGGGTGGCCTGAGCGACATCCAATGGTCGCCCGACAGCACGCGCATCGCCTACGTCGCCGGCGATGTCGATCCGGCGGATGACCCGGAAAAGATGGACGGGTGGAAGCGCAAGGCCGCGCCGCCGATCGTGATCGATCGGTATCACTTCAAGGCCGATCGCGAGGGTTATCTCAAGCGTTTCTACAACCACATCGCGGTGTTCGAGCTCGCCACCAAGACCGCGACCGTCCTGACCAGCGGCCAGGTGGACGACGCGAATCCGTCGTGGTCGCCGGACGGCAAGCAGCTTGCGTTCCTCAGCAAGCGCGGCGCGGTGGATCCCGACCGCACGCTCAACGACAACCTGTGGGCCATTGAGGCCAGGGCGGAGGCCACGCCGCGGCAGATCACGAATACGCCGGAAGGCGAAGGCGGCCGGCCGGCGTGGAGTCCGGACGGCTCCCGCCTGGCGGTGCTGCTCGGCGACACCGACGGCAACTCGGCCTACGACATGAGCAAGCTCATCGTCGTCCCGGCGAATCCGCCGGCCTCGGCGGCCGCGATGAAGCCGGCGATCTACATGGAGACGCTCGATCGCGCAGTGTCGAACCCGGCGTGGTCGGCGGACGGCCAGAACATCTCGTTCCTCCTGCAGGACGATCGCACGCAGCACGTCGCGCGGGTGCCGGCGGAAAGCCCCAACGGCACGCCGCAGCGCCTGTCGAGCGGCCGCCGCACCGTGCGCGCGCCAAGCGTGGGCAAGGACGGCAACTTCGCGGTGATTGCGACCGCGGCCAACGAGATTCCGGAAATCTACGCCCTTGAAGGCGCCAACCTCCGCAAGCTAACGAAGCACAACGACGCGCTGCTCGCCGAGCTGCAGCTGGCGACGACGGAGGATTTCCAGTCGAAGAGCAAGGATGGCACCGACGTCCACGGCTTGATCGTGAAGCCTGCCGGTTACAAGGCCGGCACGAAGTACCCAACGCTGCTCATCATTCACGGCGGGCCGAACGGGCAGGACGAGCACGCGTTCAGTTTCGATCGCGAGTTGCTGGCCGCACACGGCTACGTCGTGCTCGCCGTCAACTATCGCGGCAGCTCGGGCCGCGGCAACGCCTGGCAGAAGGCGATTCACCACGACTGGGGCAACCTCGAGGTGATGGATCTGCTGGGTGCCGTCGATGAAGCCGTGAAGCAGGGGATCGCCGATCCGAACCGTCTCGGTATCGGCGGCTGGAGCTACGGCGGGATTTCCACCGACTACACCATCGCCTCCGACACCCGGTTCAAGGCGGCGATCAGCGGCGCCGGCAGCGGCATGCAGTTCTCGATGTACGGCGTCGATCAGTACGTTGTCCAGTACGACCTCGAGATGGGCCAACCCTGGAAGGCCAAGGACGTGTGGATGAAGGTGTCGTACCCGTTCTTCAACGCGGAGAAGATCAAGACGCCGACGCTGTTCCTGGGCGGGGAGAAGGACTTCAACGTCCCAATCGCCGGCGGCGAGCAGATGTACCAGGCGCTGAAGAGCATGGGCGTCGAGGCGCAGCTGGTGATCTATCCCGGCCAGTTCCATGGCCTGACGATGCCGAGCTACGAGCGCGATCGATTACAGCGCTATCTCGACTGGTACGACAAGCACCTGCTGCCGCAGGGCAGCGCCACGGCCCAGCGCTAGTCCCCGCAGTCGGGACACCGCAAGCCGTATTCGCACGAGTGCGAACTCAGCTTGCAGGTGAGCGTGACCACGGCCAGCGGCTGATCGCACGTCGGGCACAGGATGTTGCCGAACTGGAGGCTGTCGGTCGACAACCCCGCGGGGAACGATTCGGCGTCCAGGTCGAATCGCACGTGACAGCGGCTGCAACTCGCCAGGAAGATACAGTCCTCGCGGCTCAAGTCGCAACTCACCGAGAACTCGAGATGCGGCTCGCCGCACGACGGGCACTTCGTGCGGGTGACACGGCGCTGCACGTCCGACACGAAATCCGGGTTGACCATTCCATCCCTCCCCTGCGCTGTGAGACAGCGATTCGGCTTGAGCAAGAGGGATGCCACGGACAGGTTCGTCGCCTACCCAGCGAAACCGGCGGCGGCCGGCCGCGCGCGGCCGGCTCGCCATTTCATCATTGGTAGACGATCGTCAAGTTTGTTGTCTCAGCGGCGGCCTTGCGCGGTGCGCGGGTCGGCGACGACCAGCAGCGGTTGCGTAGCGGTTTGCCCATTCGCCGTAAACCGCACGGTGAAATTGCCGGTCAGCATGGGCAACGCGGCGCGGCCGAAGCCGCCGCCGCCGGGCCCACCCGCCGTTGCCGGCGGGGTCTCGCGCAGGTCCCATACCCAGCGGTGCATGCCGGCCGCCGGCGAGAGCACCGGCGAGGTGCGCTGCCACAACTCCGACACCGTCTGTGGCGTCACCGAGGCTGGCGCGGTGGCGGTGCTCGAATACGTGCGCACCACCTTGCCGGCGCGGTCGAGAATGTCCAGCGTCACCGGACCCGAGGCGTCGCTCTTCAGGTAGTAGTCGATCAGCGCGCCGGCGGGGGCGTTGTCGGCCTGCGGCTCGTCCTTCTGCCACGGCGTGCCGTTGTCGCCGCCCTGGATCACGGCGATCGCGTCGGCCGGCTTGAAGAGGGTCATCGCCGTGGTCATCGTGTTGTTGACCTGCCGCAGGACGGAAATGTCGTCGATCACCCAGAAGCCGCGGCCGTGGGTGGCGAGCACGAGATCGTTGCCGGCGATCTCCACGTCGCGCATCGAGGTGACCGGGAGGTTCAGCATCAGCGACTGCCAGCTGTCGCCGGAGTCGAACGAGACGTAGATGCCGCGCTCGGTGCCGGTGAACAGCAGCCCGCGCCGCACTGGATCTTCCTTCACGGTGTGCACGTAGCCATCGGCCGGCAACCCGCGCGTGATCTCGGTCCACGTCTTGCCCAGGTCGCGCGTGCGATAGAGGTGCGGCCGGTAGTCGTTCAGCTGATGCCGATCGACGGCGGCAAACGCCTCGTTGAAGTCGGTGTGCGACGCCTCGATCATCGTCACGCGGCTCCACGAGCCGACGGCCGGCGGGGTGACGTTCTGCCAGGCGCCGCCGTCGTTCATCGTGACGTGGATCAGCCCATCGTCGGTGCCGATCCAGACCAGGGGTTTCAAGACCGGTGATGGCGCGACGGTATAGATGACGCCGCGCCGGCCATTGCGGTCCGTCATCTGCGCCGTGATCGGATCGAGCGTGGCGGGCGTGCCAGGCTCGGGGCGCGTCATGTCGTTCGAGAGCCGCGTCCACTGCATGCCGCCGTTGGTGGTCTTGTAGAGGTACTGGTTCGCGAAGTACAGCGCATGCGGATCGGCTTGCGAGAACACGAGCGGTTGCGTCCAGTCCGCACGCCCGCGCTCGGGCCCTTCCGGCGGCGTGATGCGGGTGCCGGCGGTGTTGAGCGAGAGGCTGCATTTCTCGACGGTGCCGCCGTACAGCACATCAGGGTCCAGCGGATCGGCGGCGGTGTAGCCGCTCTCGCCACCCGCGCAGGCGCCCTGCCAGTCGCGAGGAGAAATCGTCGAGGTGAAGCCGCGCGAGCGCACCCACACGGCGCCGCTGTCCTGCTGCGCCGCGGTGGCGATCCACGGGAAGCCGTGCGTGACCGACAGGTGATAGAGCTGCGCGGTGGGTTGGTTGTACCAGGAACTCCACTCCGGCGTGTCCGCCGAGCCGTTCATCGTCACGACCGCGCCTTGATCGCTGGCGACGATCATCACGTTGGCGTTGGCCGGCGAGATCCACAACTGGTGATAGTCGTCGCCGCCTGGCGAACCCTTCACGGCAAACGTCGCAAAGGTCTTGCCGCCGTCCTTCGATTTCTGGATGCCGACGTTCGGCACGAACACGATGTCGGGGTTGGTGGGATCGACGACCACCTTCTCGAAGTACCAGCCGCGCCCCCACACCCGTTGATCGTCGGTGGCCCTGGTCCACGTCGTGCCGGCGTCATCCGTTCGATACAGGCCGCCCTCCTTGGCATCGATGATCGCGTAGACGCGTCTCGGGTTGCTCGGCGCGATCGCCAGGCCGCTTCGTCCGACGGCCTCGGTCGGCAGACCGGCGGTCATCTGCTTCCACGTCAGGCCGCCATCGATCGACTTGTAGAGTCCGCCGCCGGGGGCGTTGGACGGCGCGTAGGTGTACCACGGCGTGCGGCGGGTGGCCCACAGGCTGGCGTAGACGTTCTTCGGATTCACCGGATCGATGGCCACATCCACGGCGCCGGTGTTGTCGTCCTTGAACAGGACCTTCTGCCACGTCTTGCCGCCGTCGGCGGTGCGGAACACGCCGCGATCGGGCGTCGCCTCGTAGAGGTTGCCGATGGCGGCGACAAACGCGATGTCGGCGTTCTTCGGGTCGATCGCGACGCGGCCGATGTGATGGGTGTTGTCGAGGCCGAGGTGGGTCCACGTCTTGCCGGCGTCGGTGGATTTGTAGACGCCGTTGCCGTAGGAACTCGAGTCGCGCAGCGTTGACTCGCCACTGCCGACGTAGACGATATCGGGGTTGCTCGGCGACACGGCGAGCGCGCCGATCGAAGCCACCGGCTGGCCGTCGAAGATCGGCGTCCAGGTGCGGCCGGCGTTAGTCGTCTTCCAGACCCCGCCGTTGACGTGGCCGAAATAGAACTCGTAGGGACGGCCCGGCACGCCGCTGACGGCGTCGACGCGGCCGCCGCGGAAGGGGCCGATCGTGCGCCAGCGGAGGCCGCCATAGAGCGATGGATCGACGCTCGCCTGGCGGGCGATGGTTCCAGTGGAAGCCGTGAGCAGGACGGCCACGGTGAGGGCAAATAAGTTCGTGCGCATGCCTGAAGTGTAACGCTAGAATCCGCCTAACCATGCGCGCACGACACGTTGTTCTCCTCATCCTCTTAATGTGGGGGCAAACCTTCAGGTTTGCCCAAACCCTCACCGCCCAGACCGGCCCCGATTTGCGGACCCGCGCGGAGACAACTAATTACGAGGAGACCAGCACTTACGCCGACGTGATGCGCGTGATCGACGGCCTGGTGGCGTCGAGCCCGCTGGTCTACACCGAGAGCTTCGGCAAGACCGAAGAGGGCCGCGACCTGCCGCTGATGGTGATCGCCGACCCGAGGGTGGCCACGCCCGAGGCGGCGCATCGGTCGGGGCGGCCGATCGTCTTCGTGCAGGCGAACATTCACGCCGGAGAGGTGGAGGGCAAGGAGGCGATCCTGATGTTGGCGCGCCGCCTGACGTCGGGCGACCTGAAGGCGCTCACCAGGCAGCTCGTGATCATCATCGCGCCCGATTACAACGCCGACGGCAACGAGAGAGTTGACGTGAAGAATCGCACCGCGCAGAACGGGCCGGTGGCCGGCGTCGGCACGCGCGAGAACGGCAAGGGCCTCGACCTCAATCGCGACTACATGAAGCTCGAGAGCGCCGAGGCGCGCGCGCTCGTGGGGCTGATGAACAAGTGGGATCCGCACGTGCTGGTTGACCTGCACACCACCAACGGGTCGTATCACGCGTATCACCTGACCTACTCGCCGATCCTCAATCCGGATGCGGACGCGCGGCTGGTGGACTTCTCCCGCAATCAGCTCTTGCCAGCCGTCCGCGGCGCGGTGCTCGAGAAGCACCAGTTCCGCACCTATTACTATGGCAACTTCTCGCCGGAGAACGGTGGTGGTCGCGAGAACGCGCACGTCGATCCGGCGAACCCCGGCGACACCACGTGGCGCACGTTCGACCATCGCCCGCGCTTCGGCAACAATTACGCCGGCCTCCGCAATCGCATCGCCATCCTGTCCGAGGCGTACAGCTATCTCGACTTCAAGGGCCGCATCGATGTCACCGCCGCATTCGTCGAGGAGATTTGGAAAGCCGTGGCTGCCAACGCGCTGAAAGTGACGCAGCTCACCGCGCAAGCCGATCGCCAGTTCACCTCGCCGCCGAGCTCGCGCGCCGTCGAGCTCGGCGTGGATATCGAGATCCGGGCGCTGCCGGAGAAGGTCGACATCCTGATCGGCGACGTGACCAAGCGGCCCAATCCCAGGTCGGGGAAAGAGATGAACCAGATGACCGACATGGCCGTGCCGGTGAAGATGAAGGACTACGGCGTCTTCGCGGCGACGCGCACCCAGGCGATGCCGGAAGGGTGGCTGATCCCCAAGGCCACGGCCGAGAGCGCGCGAATGGCGGCGGCCATGGATCGCATCAGGTGGCACGGGCTGAAGACCGAGACGATCGCGAGCCCTTCGCAGGTGCCCGTCGAGCGGTTCCTGATCAGCGACTACGTTCGCACCGAGCGCGCGTTCCAGGGTCACCGCGAAGCGCGGCTCAAGGGCACTCTGGAAAAAGCGCAACTCACGGTGGATCCGGGCTCGATCTTCATCCCCGCCAACCAACCGCTGGCGCGCCTGGCGTTCTACCTCCTCGAGCCCGAGAGTGACGATGGGTTCGTGACGTGGAACATCATCGAAGAAGGCCTGTCGGTGGGCGCCACCTATCCAATCTACCGGGTCACCAACGCGCAAGTCCTGAAGTAACAAAGCTGGAGGGCGACGGCTTTAGCCGTCGCCTTTCACGACCGCAATCTGGTACACCGTCGGCCATTTCTTGCCGGTGATGAAGATCCGCCGCAGCGTCTTGTCGTAGGCGATCCCGTTCAGCACATCCGCGTTCGGCGTCCGGCGTTGGCGCGGCCACAGGCGGCCGAGGTCAATCCACGCCACAACCTCGCCGGTGGCCGCCGAAATGCGCGCGATGCGATCGGTCGTCCACACGTTCGCCCAGATCTCACCTTCGATCCATTCGAGCTCGTTCAGCTGCGGCACCGGGGTGCCCGCGTCCTGCACGCGGATCGTCCGCAGCAGCGCTTGCGTCTTCGGATCGAGAAAGAACAACCGGTCCGACCCGTCGCTCATCACCAGCTGCGACTTGCCGTCGTAGGCGATCCCCCAGCCCTCGGTCTTGTACGTAAAGGTGCGGCGTGGCTTGAAGGTCTTCTTGTCGTAGGCGAATCCGAGGTGATGCTGCCAGGTGAGTTGCAGCAACTCGTCGCCGACCAGCGCGAGGCCTTCGGCGAAGTATTGGTCGGCAACCTTGAATTCCTGCAACACGCGTCCGGTGTTCACCTCGACCCGGCGCAATGACGATTCGCCCTGTAGTCCGGTGCTCTCGAAGAACTGGCCGCCGGCGAAGACCAGCCCCTGCGTAAACGCATTCGGGTCGTGGGGGAAGGTTGCCACGACGGAGAAGTTGTGGACGGGCGCGGCCCGGCGCTGCCGCGCGGTGACGGGTGAAGTGAGCAGTGAAGCCGTGGTCACCAAAGCCATCAAGCCGATGGTAATCCTCATGGTGCCCACAGATTGCCACACTTGGAGGGCGACGGCTTGACGTCAGGGAGGGCGACGGCTTGACGTCAGGGAGGGCGACGGCTTGACGTCATGGAGGGCGACGGCTTTAGCCGTCGCCTGTCCAGCGGGGGCTAAAGCCCCCGCTCTC
>JBDTMB010000065.1:0-16979 GCA_039934485.1 Vicinamibacterales bacterium | reverse complement strand
GCGCGGCTCGTGTTGTTGGCGCCGGCCTACAACCGCGCCGCGGAGCCGGTGGCCCCGGCGCTGCCCAGGCCCGGCACGACCTTCAACACCCAATCACGCGGTGAATTCATTGCCAACTGGGACCGCCAGGTGGGCTGCGCCGCGCAGTACGACCCCGCGGTTCGTGACGTCGTGTGGTCCGAGATGCTGGCCTCGGATCCGGTGGGCGCCACCTGGGGCACCGGCGTGCGTCGCGCGCCTTCGACCACGACGTGGGGATGGAACGCGGCGTCGGCCGCGAAGATGATGATGCCCACGCTCATTTTCTCGGGCATCCACGACAAGCAAGTCACGCCCGATCGCGTGCGCCCGCTCTATGACGACCTCGGCGCCACGCAGAAGGTCCTCGTTGATCTTGCGTGCTCGTCGCACAACGCGATGTGGGAGAAGAACCACCTGCTGATGTTCAATGCCTCGCTCGAGTGGCTCACCAAGGGGGCGGTGGGCGAGACCAGGCTGGGTGTCGTGAAACTGGGCTACTGAGATGACGATCGCGCCGATCGTCCTCGCGCTGGCCCTGGCGGCCCCGGCGGTGATCGCCTCGCAGGCCGCCACCGGCGCCGTCAACGCCGAGGATCAGGACCAGCTCACGCCGCTGATGAAAGCCTGCGCGAAGGGCGACCTCAAGGCGGTCAACGACCTCCTGGCGAAAGGCGCCGATATCAATCTTCCACACGCGCAATTCCGCATCACGCCGATCATGTTCGCCGCCTACTTCGGCCATCTCGAGATCGTGAAGGTCCTCATCGCCAGGGGCGCCAACGTCGTGCTCAAGGACTCCGTCAACGCCGAAGCAGTTGACTGGGCGGATTTCGACAACCACGACGAGGTCTCGAAACTCCTCAAGGCCAACGGCGGCCGCCCGAACCCGTTCCTGACCCTGGGTTCAGTGCCGTTCTCACTCATGGAAAAAGCGAAAGGGCAGTAAGGCTATGTCAGAACTGAAGACCCAGCCCACCAAGGCGTCGGTCGCCGCGTTCCTCAAGTCGATCGAGGACGCTGACCGCCGCGCCGACTGCCAGACGGTCGCTCGGATCATGGAGAAGGCCACCAAGGCCAAGCCCGTGATGTGGAGCAACGGCCTCGTCGGTTTCGGGAATTACCGCTACAAGTACGCCAGCGGACGCGAAGGCGACTGGATGCTCACCGCTTTTGCGCTACGCCAGGGCAAGCTGACGGTGTACGTCATGCCCGGCTACACCGGTGGCGAGGAGATGGTGAAGAGCCTCGGCAAGGTCTCTGGCAGCAAGTCCTGCATCCACATCAAGCGCCTCTCCGACATCCACCTGCCGACCTTGACCAGGATGATCAACGCCTCGGTCAAGCACCTGCAGAAGATCTCGAAACCCGCATGATCGAGGTTCGTCCAGCAGTGACCGGCGACGCCGCTGAGTTGTTGCGCATGCGCCTGGCGCTGTGGCCGGACTACGACGATCACGGGCCGCCGCCGCTCGGAGTGTTGGTGGCGGTTGATGACTCGGGCGCCGCGATCGGCTTCGCCGAGCTGTCAATTCGCAACTGCGTCGAAGGCTGCCAGACCGATCGCGTGGGGTTTCTCGAAGGCTGGTATGTCGATCCGCAGGCGCGGCGCCTGGGTGCCGGGCGCGCGCTCGTGAAGGCGGCGGAGCAGTGGGCGAGCGCGCGGGGTTGCGTGGAATTCGGCTCCGATGCCGTGCTCGACAATGAAATCAGCCGCGCCGCGCACCTGGCGCTCGGTTTTGAAGAGACCGAACTCATCCGCTGCTTCAAGAAGGTCCTCGAACCGATCGGCGCGTTCACGCCACAACCGGCGGCGGCGACGCGCAACGGATCAACGATCAGCAATCGATCGATGCCATCGAGCGATGTGATCCCGGTGCTCGCCTACCGGGACGTGCGCGAAGCGGCGGCGTGGTTATGCCGCGCGTTTGGCTTCGTCGAGCGCCTCCGCATCTTCGACCACCGCATCCAACTCCACGCCGGCTCCGGCCACCTGGTGGTCACCGACGGCGGCGGCGCCGCGCCCGGCGGATACTCGACAATGGTGCGCGTGGCGGGGATTGACGCGCACTACGCGCGCGCGAAAGCCAACGGCGCGAAGATCATCAGCGAGCCCGACGACTATCCATTCGGTGAACGCCAATACTCGGCGGAGGACGTCGCCGGTCACCGCTGGACGTTTTCCCAGAGCATCGCCGATGTGGATCCGGCGGTGTGGGGCGGCGTGCTGCTGGAATGAACATGGAAAAGGCGAGGGCTGAACGCCCTCGCCCTTCAGACTTGGCACCCCATCAAGGGGCGACCTACTCACCGCTTCGGAACGTTCAACTCACCAAGCTTCGCGATCATGTCCGGCCCCGACGATGCGGGTTTCACCGCGTTGTCGATGTGGAGGATCTTGCCATCGGGTCCGATGTAGAAGGTCCAGCGATTGGCGAAGCCCATCTTGCCGAGCACGCCGTACTTGGTGGCAATCTCCTTCGAGACATCGCTGAGGATCGGATAGTCCGCGTCGTGCTCCTTGGCGAACCGCGTGTTGTCCTCGAGATTGTCGACGCTAATCATGTAGTACCGAACGTTGTATTTCCGAATCAGTTCGCCGCTCTCACGGAGCGACTTGCATTCGGCCGTTCAACCACCGGTGAAGGCTTTTGGGAACCACGCCAGCACCACATACTGCTTGCCCTTCGATTCGGCCAGCGTGTGGGTCTTGCCGTCGGAACCCGGTGCCGAGAAGCCGGGGGCCATGTCGCCCACCTTCAACTCGACCGGGGCCTGCGCCAGACCCAGGCTGCTGGAGACGATGCTCAGGGCCGCGGTCAGGCCGTACTTGAGCACTAATTTCATACGCATCAGCTGATCCTCCACGTCGAATCGTAACCGATCGCAGCCGCCGCAGATAACGCAGATCGCCCAGACATCTTGCTAGAATCGAGAGGTGGGGGGAAGACTCGGGCGTTGGCTGGCCCTCGGGCTGGTTGCCATCGTCGCGCTCGTCTCGATGGTCCTGCTCGCCGCGCACACCCCCTGGGCGCGAGCGAGAGCCTTCGCGTGGGCGACGGATTTCGTCACCCAGTATCACCTGTCGCTCAAGGCGGGTGAGCTGAGCTACAACGCGCTGACCAGGCGCGTCACCCTCACCGACGTCCGCCTCGCGGCGATCGGCCACGAAGACCAGCCCTTCCTCATCGCCAAGCGCCTCGAAGCCACGTTGCCGTGGTCGGTGTATCGCCGCCGCTTTGCGATCGACCATCTCGAGATCGACGGCGGCGTCGTCGACATCCGGCGCGACGCGGCTGGCGTCACCAACCTGCCGCCGGGCAGCAGCGGACCGGCGCCCGAGAACGCGCGGCGTCTCGACGTGCGTGGCCTCACCTTCAAGACCCTCGACGTCCGCTACGACGATCTCCTGCACGATTGGACGCTCACGGTACCGGGCATCGAATCCGAATTGTCGAAGAGCGTGCTGGGCGCCGAGGGCTCCTTCGCCGTCCGCGGCCGGACCACGGTGCGCCTCAAGCAGCGGACGCTGACGATGGCACCGATCGACGCGAAGATGACCTTCGACGGCTCCAATGTCGCGTTGAACGAGGTCCGCCTGGTCTCGGCCGAACTGGACGCCGTCCTCAACGGCACCATCCATCGCGTCCTCGATGCGACGTTCTTCGAACTCGCGCTGAACGGCATCGTCAACCTCGAGCCGGCCACCGAGTGGGCGCCGCCGCCAGTGCCGGCATCGGGCGTCGTCAAGATCGCCGGCACCATCACCGGGCCGTGGGCATTGCCGGTGACCGACCTGCGCGTCACCGGGAGCGAGGTCGCGATTGGCCACGAGCGCAACCTCGGCGTCGACGGTCCCGTGCGGGTCACGATGGACGCGTTCTCCGGCGACGGGATGGTGTTGAAGCCTTCAACCGGCGGCGAAATCCGCGCCGCGTTCAACGTGCCCTGGGGGAAGCTCCCGCCCAGCAGCGCGCGCGCCGAGTGGAAGGACCTGGACGCGCAGTCGGCATTCCGCCTCGGCGAGTTCGCGCCACAACGAATCGGCGCCGCGTTTCGCGGCAATGGCACCTTTGAGTTCGGCGAGATCAGGCGCTATGAGATCTGGAATCGCGCCGCCGCGCGGGCGTCGCGCGGCGACGTGCCGCTCACCGGCGAGTTGCACGCCAAGCTCGTCGGCGACAACTGGGCGATCGAGCACGCGCATCAAGTGCCGGGGCTGGCGTTCGACGGCAAGACCGCGGGTCGCATCGACAATGCCACGATCGAGGCGACGACACTCGAGGGACCGGCGCATGCGAAGGTCAGCGACCTGGCGACGGCCGCCAACAGCGCCGCCATGCTCGGCATCGACATGCCGGCGATCGCGTCCCGGATTCACGGCGCGCTTGACGCGCCGATGACGTTGTCCGGAAGCTTCCGCGATCCGAAGGTGGACACCACCCTCGCTGCCGATGCCCTCGACGTCCCGCTCGTCGGTGTGATCCAGGCCACCGCCCACGTGGTGTCGGATCGGCGCGTCGCCACGGTCTCGGCGATCGACGCCAGGCATGGCTCCGCCACGGTCAAGGGCGAGGTGGCCGCCGACATCACCAACAGCACCTGGAGTGGCCGGCTCGAGATCGCCGCGCCCGATGCGCTGCAACTTCAGTCGGACCTTCCCGAAGCGTGGCGCCTCGACGGGCCGATGACGGCCACTGCGACGCTGGGCGGGACCTTCGAGAAATTTCACCTCGACACCGCGATCGCCGGATCGGCATTCACGTGGGCAGGCCAGTCCTACGACGGCTTCACGGCGACCGCCGTGATCACGGAGGACGCCATCGACGTCTCGGCCCTGCACATCGATCAAGGCCAGGGCGCCCTCGACGGCACGGTGCGGTACGCGTGGGACAGCGGCGCTTACACCGCCGACCTCAAGGGCGAGGCGCTGACCTGGAACGCCACGGTGCTGGCGCCCAACGACACGCAGGCGACGTTCTCGGCGGAGTTTGCCGGCTCGGGTACCACCGCGCGTCCGGGCGGCCGCGCCGCCTCGACCTTCACGCTGAAGGGCGGCCAGGCGGGCGCGCTGATCGATACGGGTACTCTCGCCGTGGACTTCCACGGTGACGGGGCCAGGTTCACCGTGCGGCTGCCCTCTCTCGGCGCGACTGTCGACGGCGATGTCGCCACCGCCACGCCGTATGCGTATCGGGCCAGCGCCGTCCTCGATCACCTGGAACTGGCGCGGGTGGCCCCGCTCGCCGGCGTCGTCGAGAACGAGATTCTCGGGTTTATGTCCGGCACGGTGACCGCGTCGGGCCGCCTGGCCGACGATCGCGATCGCGTTGCCGTGCTCGACTTGTCGGCGATCGATGCCGCCATCAGTGGCGTGCCGGTCAGCTTGAACGCCCCGGCGAAAATCTCCCTGCGCGGCACTGATGTGACGCTGCAGGGCCTCGACATGAAGGTCGGCGCCGGCAAGCTGATCGCGTCCGGAGAGTGGAGGACGAGTCTCGACGGCACGTTCCAGGGCAGCTTCACCGGGGACTTCCAGGACGCCGTCCGGATGGGCCGCGCCTTCGGCGTGCCGATGACCGTGGACGGCACCGGGGCGATGGCGGTGGAGTTTCGTTCTTCCGGCAATCGCGCCACCACGGTGGCCAAGCTCACGGTGAAGGACGGCACGTTCAATTGGGGTGGCGGACCCGCCGTGGTCCGGCATCTCGACGTGGACGCGGCGCTCGACGGCGAGTCGCTCACGGTGTCGCACATCACCGGCAGCGTCGCCACCGGCGGCGTGGTGGGAGATTTTTCCGCGAGCGGCAAGGCCAGGGTCCCGACGCTTGACCTGGCGGCCATCGACGGCGAGCTCACCGTGGACGCCGCCAGGTTCACGTTCTCGGGCATTCCCGTGGAACAGCAGCGTCCGTCGCGTTTCCAGTTCGCGAAGGGCACCGTCACCGCCTCGGACGTCACCTGGTCGGTCGCGGAGAATCCCCTGACACTGTCGGGCTCGGTGGCCTTCGCGCCGAATCCGGACCCCGCCCTGGACTTGTCGGTGAAGGGGATTGTTGACCTGCGTGTGCTCTCGGCGCTGGTCAGCACGATGGCGTTTGACGGCAACGCCAGGGTCGATGCGCAGATCAAAGGCACGCTGGCCAAGCCGGCGCTCGCCGGCCGGATCGATCTGGATTCGGCGGAGATCGCGCTGTCCGATCCGCGGCTGGTGCTGTCGGAGCTGTCGGGGCCGATCACGCTGGCGGGCGACCGGATCGTCATCGCCGCGGTGAAGGGTTTCGCCAACGGCGGCAACATCGCGCTGGACGGTGTGCTCGAAGTTGCCGGGCTCACCCTGTCTGGCGGCTCGATCAACATCCAGGCCCAGGGCGTGGCCCTCGAGCTGCCGAAAGGCCTGCGCAGCGAGTTTGACGGCCTGATCACTTTTCATCCCGATCCAAAGGCGCCGTCGGTCACCGGCGACGTCCGCATCGTGCAGAGCTCGTACACCGACACTATCTCGCTGGCCGCGCTGGCGCGGCAGGCGACGTTGCCGGTCTCGCCGATGATCGAACGGCCGTACCTCGATCGCATGCGCCTCGACCTCGCCATCACCACCACCGAGGACATCACCGTCGACAACAACTACGGGCGTCTTGAGGCCGGCGCCAGCATCCGCGTCGTCGGCACCGTGGCGCAACCGGGCGTCGACGGCCGCATCACCTTGCGCGAGGGCGGTGAAGTATTCCTGGCCGGCCGGACGTTCCGCATCACGCGCGGCGACATTTCCTTCACCGACCTGCGCCGCATCCATCCGGAATTCAACATCGCGGCCGAAGCGACCATCAACTCGAAGGATGTGACGATGACGCTGACCGGGACGCTTGAGCGTCCGCAGATCGATCTGGCGGAACTCGGTGGCTCGCAGACTCCAGGCGAACTCGCCGCCGAGATCGTCGGCACGAGCAACAGCGACGCCGCGATCGCGTTGCTGTCCGCGGATCTGCTCGGCGTGACGGGCCGGGCGATCGGCCTCGACGCCTTCCGCGTCGAGCAGGGCTCCTATAGCGATCGCGATTTCCGCAACAAGGATTTCCAGGAAGATCCCACGCTGGCCGGCAACAACAAGCTCGACCCGACCACCCGCCTGACCATCGGCAAGCGGCTGAGCGACCAGGTGGAAGTCACCGTGTCGCAGAACCTGCGCGAGAGCGGCAAGACCACGTTCATCATCAGCTACCTGCCGAAACACAACGTCGAAATCCGCGCCCTCTCGCAGGACAACGCCACCTTGAGCATCGGCATCCGGCACCAGGTCACGCTGGGTCCCGGCTCGGCCAGCCGAAGGGTCGAGCGCCGCGTCCGCCCAACGGTGAAGGCCATCACGTTCGTCAACGTCGATCCGCAACTCGAGGCCGAATCCCGGAACCACTTGCGGGTCAAGCCGGGCGACCAGTTCGACTTCCTCAAGCTGCAGCGCGACATCGATCGGCTGCGGGAGTCGTTCCACACGCGCGGCTATTACGAGGCGCGCGTGCGGACCCGCCGGGTCGAGGACACCGAGGCCAACGAGGTGACGCTGGAGTACCGGGTGGAACAGGGGCCGCGGACCATCCTGCAAGTGGTCGGCATCACCCTGCCGGCGAGCGAAGAGGACGACTTGAAGGAGGCGTGGGGCCACACCACTTTCGATCGGTTCCTGATCGACGAGATCACCCATCGCGTCCGTCGCTACCTCGTGACCACCGGCGAGTTGAACAGCGTCGTGGTTGGCACGGTCGACCGGAGCGCGGCCGACACCAAGCGCCTGCGCATCGATGTCACGCCCGGCGTGCCCGTCAGCGGCCGCGAGATTCGGTTCTCCGGCAACGCCGGGATCGATTCAAAGCGTCTTGAAGCTGAAATTCGCACGGCCGGCGTCGAACTCGAGGCCTGGCTCGATCGCACGGTCGTTGAGCGCACCGTGCGGTCGTTCTACAACGAAGAGGGCTTCCTCAAGGCCGAAGTCACTGCCGGCCCGCTGGAAATTGACGGTAGCGTCGGCGTCTTGCCGGTGACGGTCGTCGATGGGCCCCGGGCCACGGTCACCGACCTGAAGCTGGCGGGGGTCGCGGAAGGGCGGGTGCCGGCCGTGCAAAAGGCCGCGGACCTGGCCTTGCCGAGGCTCCTCATCAACAGCGAGATCGGCGAAGCGCGCCGGCGCATCGAGCGCTTCTACCGTGCACAGGGCTTCAATGCGGCCGAGATCGAGCTTCGGCCGCAGGTCGCCGCCGACGATACCGTGACCTTGAACGTCGAGGTCGTCGAGGGCCCGCAGCAGGTGCTCGCGGAGGTGGTGACGACCGGCGACAACATCACCCAAGGCAACGTCATTACCGAGGCCCTGCACTTCGAGCTTGGCAAGCCGGTGGACCTGGACGAGTGGGCCCAGGCGAGAAAGCGGTTGTACGACACCAACGTGTTCCGCCAGGTCGACGTGCAGGCCGTGAACGCCGGCGAAGCCAAGGACGGCGTACAACCCGTCAAGGCGCAGGTGACGGTTGAAGAGTATCCGCCGTGGTCGTTGCGCTACGGCACGCAGCTCGAGGGCGAGCGCACGCCGAACATCGACGAATTCACGAGCAGCCGCAACCTCGGCGTCGTGGCCGAAATCAAGAACCCCAACCTGTTTGGCCGCGCCTTGACGCTGGGGCTGTTCGGGCAGTATCAGCGCTCGCAGCAGGATGCCTCGCTGTTTCTCGCCACATCCCGGCTGTTCGGCTGGCGCGCGCGATCGAGCCTGTACGGGTTTTTCGCCCGGGAAGATATTCGTGACGACCTGGGCGCTGAGATCGTTGCTGTCACCGACCGCCAGGGCATCAGCGCCGACCAGCGCTGGCATGTACGTGGGTTCCAGGTCGTCTACGGCTACCGCTTCGAGCGCAACCGCACGTTCGATCCCTCGCCGTCGCCGAACGATCCATTTCCGCTCGATTTCGTCGCTAACCTGGCTCGCCTGAGCGCCGCGGCCCTGCTGGACCGCCGCGACGATCCGCTCAACCCCACGAAGGGCACGTTCTCATCCGTGTCGTCGGATTACTCGGCGTTGTGGCTGGGATCCGATGTCGTCAATCGCAAGGTGCTGATGCAGCAATATTTATTTCTTCCGATTGGCTCGCGGCTGGTGCTGGCTTCGCGCGCGCAATCGGGCCTGGTCTTTGGCCCGGACGATCTCCTGCCGAGCGATCGCTTCCGCGCCGGTGGCGCAACGACGGTGCGCGGCTACGGCGAAGACGGTCTCGGTCCCCGCGACGAACTCGGCATCCCCAAAGGCGGCGAGACGCTGCTGGTCCTCAACCAGGAAGCGCGCTTCCCGATCTACGGGTGGGTACAAGGCGTGGGGTTCGTCGACGCCGGCAACATCTTCGGCAAGGGCGAACCGTTCAAATGGAATGAATTGAAGGTGGGTTACGGCTTCGGCCTGCGCATCAACACGCCCGTCGGGCTGCTGCGAGTGGATTACGGCATCGCGCGCTCGCCGCTATCGCCCTCACAGCCGCCCAACAGCCTGACCGATGGCCGATTCACGTTCGGCTTCGGCCACATCTTCTGAAGTGAAAAGTCAGAAGTGAAAAGTGAAAAGCTCATCTCACTTCCCACTTCCTACTTCTCACTTCCTACTTGAGCGTCCGCATGATCGCCTGTACCGCCTGGCGTTCTGGTGCTTCGGGGGCGAGACGCAGGAACGCGCTGAAGTGCTCCGCGGCCTGTGAGAGCTGGCGCTGACGCTGGTGCGCGAGCGCAGAATAGTAGTGCGCGTAGGCAAAGTCGGGCTTGAGTTCAAGGGCGCGCCCAAAGGCCGAGGTCGCCGTGCCCCAGTCGCTCGACTTGCTGGCCGCCAGACCGAGTTGGTAAAACGCAAACGGGTTATCGCCGGCGGCTTCGGTGGCTTGACGCGCCAGCTGCACGGCACGGCCGCTGTCGTTGGCGAGCATGGCTTCGCCGGATTCCGCGACCAGGCGCCAGCCCTGGTTGTCGCTGTTGCGGAGCCGCGAGAACTGTTCGCGCGCGCGGTCGGGCTGTTCGCCCTTCACCATCGCCTGGGCCGCCACGTAAAGGGTGGCCGGGTCACCGTTCTCCGCGGCCTGCGCGGCCTCGTCAAACGAACCCGACTGGAAGAGCCGCTGGACCTCTGGCTTCTGGCCGGCGGACGCGGCGACGGAAAACATGAGTAAGTTCGACACGGCCAGCGCCGTGACCATTCCGCCGATCGACCTGTTTAACGGGCAATTCATAGCCATCTAGTGCTCCTGCCGTTTATTCTGCAACCCGCGTGCCTACCGGTATACACTGTATTGGACACCTACCCCGTATTCGAGGGTACCGACTCCGCCCAAGGCACAGCTAGTTAGCACCGCCCGGCGCAGTCCGCACCTTCAGGCAGATTTAGTCTCACAGCAACACACCTCAACAATAGAAAGCGACAATGTCAGATCAGAAACTCAAGATCGCCGTGTTCATCGACTTCGACAACGTCGAGATCGGCGTCAAAACCACCCTCGGACTCCAATTCGACATCGGCGCCGTGCTCGAAGCCATTAAGGAACGCGGTGAAGTCATCACCAAGGTCGCCTACGGCGACTGGAAGCGCTCCGGCGACTACGGCCGCGCGATGGCCAACCACGCGGTGCGTCTCGTGCAGCGCGTGATGACGCCCGGCGGCGACAAGAACGGCGCCGACATCAACCTCGCCCTCGATGCGCTCGAGATGGCGTTCACCCATTCGCACATCAACGCCTTCGTGATCGTCGGCGGCGACAGCGACTTCATCACCCTGGTCGAGAAGCTCAAGCAGTACGACCGCAAGGTCTTCGTCGTCGGCGGTCGCGCGTTCACCAGCCAGGTGATGCAGAAGAACTGCACCGAGTTTATCGCCTACGAAAATATCGTCCCGACCGGCCGCCCCAGCCATCAGCGTCATGAGCGTGGCGGCGATCGCAGTTCGCAGCACACGCCCCGAACCGCCGGCACGCAGCCCATCGACCAGGCCGAGCCGCTCGTTCGCCGCGCCTTGAAGGTGCTGGCCGACCGCGAAGTCTCGCCGCAACTCGGCTTGCTCAAGAGCACGCTCCTGCAGCTCGACTCGTCCTTTTCCGAACGCGACTACGGCGTGAGCAGCTTCCGCGACTTCGCCGACAAGCTGGCGGAGCGCGGCCTGGTGATGTTGAAGCACCAGGGGCGCAGCACGATGGTCGAGCTCAATGAATCGGGCGCTCCCGCAACCGTCGCCCCGGCAGCGCCAGTAGATCCGGTGGAAGCCTCCGAACCCGGTGATCCCGTTTCGGCGGCTCGCGAGGCGGGCCGACGCGCTGCGCGTGCCCTGCTCGACGAGAAACTCAAGGCCGTCGCCGCGGAAGACGACGACGCGCCGCAGGGTGACGCGCCGACCGAACCCGCATCGCTGGGCGACGGCGTGGCCCTGGTCCGCAAGGCCCTCGCTGAAGTCACTACGCAGCCGCGCTGGCCGATGTATCCGCGCCAGTTCAAGCAGTTCCTCAAGACGGTGCAGCCCGACTTCGACGAGCGCCGCTACGGCACGATCGCCGATCTGATGCGGGCGTGCCAGAAGGACGGCATCCTGCGCCTGGAACGCGATCGCCAGGGCGCCCTTCGCGTGTTTGCCAACGGCGCCACGGCTCGCGCCACGGTTCCTCACGGTTGGGGATTGGTCGTCAACAACCAGACCCAGGTCGCTGAAGAAGTGGATGGCAACGTGGCCGATCCCAGGGCCGCGCCGATCACCGAACCCGAGCCGGAACCGGAACCAGCACCTGTAGTGGAACCGGTTGTTGAAGCCGCCGCTCCGAAAGCCAAGCGTGCGCGCAAGGCGCCGGCCGCCAAGAAGACGGCCGCCAAGCGCCCGGCCAAGAAGAAAGCCTAGCGGCGTCAGTCGCGCCGTAGCGCGACCAGCGGATCCATCATGGCCGCGCGACGGGCGGGCAAGTAAGCGGCGGCCAGTCCGATCAGCGCCATGAACGCGGCGATCGAGAGCAACGTGATCGGATCGGCACTGGGACGGTACACCGAGATGCCGGGGGTGGAAACGGTAACGAGCCGAAGGGCCTGTATTGACAGCAGTGTCAGGATCAGGCCCGCCCCCGTTCCGACGCCGACGAGGATCGCGACCTCCTTGGCGACGGTCCAGATCACTTCCTGGCTTCGCGCGCCGAGCGCCATGCGGATCCCGATCTCGCGCGCGCGGCGTGTCACCGCAAACGCCACGACGGCGTAGAGTCCGATGCCGGCCAGGCACAGGCCAAGCGCCCCCAGTCCACCAAGAAACGTTGCCAGTGCCTTCGGGGCGAACAAGGAATCCTCGAGGTACTGCGCCATCGTCTTTGCCGAGACTACGGGTAACGTGGTCCTCACGGCGCGCAGCGCTTGCTGCATCGCGCCGACGAGGCCCGCGGCATCAAGCGATGTGCGCGCGAGCACCGTGGTGGGCGGCAGGCCCCACTGGGAGAACGAACGATAGAGCAATCGCGGCGCCGGATCGACGAGATCGCCCGACAGGTCGGCTGTCCCAGTGTCGCGTACCACTCCGATGACCTCGATCCAATTGGCGTCCTGTTCGAACCGGAACCGGCGTCCGACGGCGTTGACGGCGCCGAAGGACTGCCGGGCCATGGTCTCGTTGATCACCGCCACATGCGGCGTGTCGGTGCGATCCCGTTGGTCGAATACCCGGCCGTACAGGACCGGGATGCGCAGGATGTCGAAGTAGCCCGGTCCCGCCCAAATCCCTCCGGCCACGACCGTCGCTCCGGTTGCGGCTCCGGTCTGTTCGAGAACAAGGGACAGGCTGCCCGTGGTCTGCATCGGCAGCCCCCGGTTCAGCGCCGCGGACTGCACGCCGGGAATCTCGGCGACCCGGCGCCGAAACTCCTCGTACAGATGGCCGGCCTCCGCCGCGGAGGCACTCGCGTAGCGCGCATCCGTTTCGACCATCGCCACGCCGTCAACCGCGAAGCGCACGCGTTCGGTGCGGCTGGCGCTCATTACTTGGAGGAAGAGGCTGGTGCCGCCAAGCAGCACGACCGACACGGCTACCTGGAACACGACGAGCACGTTCTTGAGCGTGAGTCCGCGGTGCTCTACCGCGCCCGCCTCCCCATCGTCGCGCAGCGTGGACAACAGGTCGATCCGCGTCGCCTTCAGCGCCGGCGCAAGGCCGAATGACACGCCGGTGACTAGCGACAGCCCCAGCGCGAAGGCGAGGACGCGGTAGTCAAGGCTCAGGTCCATGACGATCGGCAAATCGAGCGCGCCAAGCGACCGGATACCCCACCAGGCCAGGATGCAGCCGGCGAGGCCTCCGGCTGCGGACAGCAGCAGGCTTTCGGTCAGCAGTTCACGAACGAGCCGTGCGCGCGTTGCGCCCAGGGCCAACCGAACGGACACGTCCTTCGCGCGCGCGGTCCCGCGTACGAGCAACAGGGTGGCGAGGTTGCTGCATGCAATCGCCAGGACGAGCCCCACGACGCCAAGCAGCAGCGACGCGAACCACCGCAGCAAGCCGTCCATCTGCGGGTGAACGCGCACGTCGCTCGAGGCGAACACCGTGATGCCCTTGCCGGGATCCTCCTTCGGGTATTCGGATGCCAGCCTCGTGCCGAGGATGCGCATCGCGGCCTGGGCTTGCGAGACGGTGACGCCATCCCGGAGGCGCGCCTTCACGAAAAACCCGGCCTCCTCCGGACGCCGCTCCAGGGTGCGCGGCGGTGCGCCAAGGGCCAGGGCTGACGAGATCGGCATCCAGAAACCGGTGACGAGGCCGATGTTGATCGTGCCGTTGTGCCCGGCCGGGCCAACCCCGACGATTGTCACCGGCACGCCCTCGATCCGGATGGTGCGGCCGATCACCGACGGATCGGCGTGGAATGTCCTCGTCCAGGCCTGGTGACCCACGACGGCCACGACTGCAGCGCCGCGGGTGTCTTCCGCCGCGTCGAACCAGCGCCCGAGGGACGGCCGGAGTCCCAGGACGGCCAGATACGTCGCGGTCGTGTGCTCGACGATGGCCGGCCGCAGTACGCCCTCGTACTGGTAGTTGACGCCGAGCGGGACGGAGGCGGCCGTCGTGCTCGCGAAGACGTCGGTGTACGCCGCCATGTCGAGGTAGGCCGGGTACGAGCTGGCGTCCAGGCCCTCGGCATTGACGCCGTTCTGGTAGATATCGACGAGACGATCCGGATTGGCGATCGTCTGTCCGCGGAACAGCGCGGCGTTGACCAGGCTGAAGATCGCGGTATTGGCGCCGATGCCGAGGCCCAGGATCAGGATCGCCGGCACGGTGAATCGCCAGTCGCGGACGAGCCTCCTGACAGCATCCCGGCTGTCTCGCACTACTGCGTCAATCATGATTTGGTCGCGAGAGTGATCCTGGCAACGAGACGAAAGATGGAGGACAAAAGTTCCGGGACCGTATAATCAAATCCGAGTGGCGGCTTCCTACACAGCAAAAGACATTACGGTGCTCGAAGGTCTCGAGCCCGTTCGCAAGCGACCCGGGATGTACATCGGCGGCGTCGGCTCCACCGGCCTTCATCACCTCGTCTGGGAGACGCTCGACAACTCCATCGACGAGGCGATGAACGGCCACGCCTCGAACATCCGCGTCACCCTGCACAAGGACGGCTCGTCGATCACCATCGAAGACGATGGCCGTGGCATTCCGGTGGACCTGCATCCGAAGACGAAGAAGAGCGCCCTTGAGGTGATCTTCACAGTGCTCCACGCCGGCGGCAAGTTCGAGGCCAACAACTACAAGACGGCCGGCGGCCTCCACGGCGTCGGCGCCAGCGTGGTCAACGCACTCTCCCGCGAGCTGGTGGCGACGGTCAAGCGCGACGGCTTCCAGTGGGAGATGACCTTCAAGCAGGGCAAGCCCACCGGCAGCATCAGGAAGACCGGCGCCGCGAGAGGCAGCGGCACCACCGTCTTCTTCCGGCCCGATCCGACGATTTTCCCGAAGGTCGAGTTCGATGCGCAGATCATTCGCGAACGCCTCGAGGTGGCGAGCTACCTGCACCGCGGCGTCCGGGTCACCTTCGAGGATGAGGGCACCGGCCAGAAGGAAACCTTCCAGCACCAGGAAGGCGTCGTCGATTACCTGAAGAAGATCGTCGCCGAGCGCAACGCCAAGCCGGTGCACGAGGCGCCGTTCACGCTCGAAAAAGAAAACGGCGTGAAGATCGAGCTCGTGCTGCAGTGGACCGAGTCCACCGACGAGCACATCCGCAGCTACGTCAACGGCATTCCCACCGGTTCAGGCGGCACGCACGAGAACGGCCTGCGCGCCGGGCTCGGCAAGGCGATGCGCAACTACATCGACACGCACAACCTGTCGCCCAAGGGCGTGACGCTCAGCGCGGAAGATATTCGCGAAGGCCTGACCGGCGTGCTGTCGATTTTCCTCGCCGAGCCGCAGTTCCAGGGTCAGACCAAGGACCGGCTGAACAACCCCGAAGTGATGTCGGCGGTTGATGGCCTGGTTCGCCCGGGCCTCGAGCACTGGCTCAACAACAACCAGTCGATTGCCGAGTCGATCGTGGCGCGCATCATTCTCGCCGCCCGCGCGCGGGAAGCGAGCCGCGCCGCGCAGGCCGAGGTGGTCCGCAAGGGCCCCACTGCCGGCCGCGTCAACCTGCCCGGCAAGCTGGCCGATTGCACCAGTCCCGGGTCGATCACCAGCGAGCTCTTCGTGGTGGAAGGCGACTCGGCGGGTGGATCGGCCAAGCAGGGTCGCGATCGCGCCCGCCAGGCCATCCTGCCGCTGCGCGGCAAGGTGCTCAACACCGAAGGCGTGTCCACCGCCAAGGTGCTCGAGAACAAGGAACTGGCCGACCTGGTGACGGCGCTTGGCTGCGGCATGGGGAAGAGCTTTGACCTCGCCCGCATGCGCTACGGCAAGGTGATCATCCTGGCCGACGCGGATTCTGATGGCCACCACATTGCCACGCTGCTGCTGACGTTTCTCTACCGGCACTTGCCGCAGTTGATGGCCGCCGGCCGCGTCTACCTGGCGCAGCCTCCCCTCTATCGCATCGACATCGGGAAAGAGACGTTCTGGGCGCTCGACGAGCTGCAGAAAGAGCAGATCATCAAGCAGAAGTCCGGGCGAGCCGCGCCCGAGATCACCCGGTTCAAGGGCCTCGGCGAGATGATGCCGAAGGTGTTGTGGGAAACCACGCTCAACCCGCGCACTCGCCGCCTGCTCAAGGTCGAAGTCGCCGACCAGCTGGTGACCGATCGTGTGATCAATGAACTGATGGGCAAGGACGCCTCCGCCCGCTTCCGTTTCATCATGGATCGCGCCGAAGACGCCGGAGTCATCGACGTTTAGGCAAGGCACAAGGCAGAAGGCAGAAGGCGAAAGGCGAAAGGCACAAGGCAGAAGGCAAAACAAAGGTAAAATCAACCGATTTTGGCACGAGGCCTTTTGCCTTCTGCCTTGTGCCTTCTGCCTTTGTAGATATGTCCGATCCGGCGTCGCCAGAAAAGAGAAGTCACTCTCCGTTCGATCGTTCGCTAATCGAAGGTCCCATCGGCCCCGCGGTGTGGAAGCTGGCGTGGCCGACGATGCTGCAGAACGTGATCGCCGGCCTTCAGGGTGTGATCGATCACGTGCTCGTGGGCCATCTGATCGGCTCCACCGGCAACGCCGCGATCGGCGTCAGCTGGCAGATCTTCCTCGTCGTCATCGTCTTCATCGCCTCGCTGTTCACGGGAATGGGTGTGCTCGTCGCGCGCGCGACGGGCGCCGGCGATCACGACCGCGTGAACCGCACGGTCTACCAGGCCTTCCTCACCGCGCTCGTCCTGTCGGTGTGCATCCTCGCGCCGCTCGGCTACGTGCTGTCGCCGCGGCTGCTCGAGATCGTCCACGCGACGCCGCAGGTTCGCGCCGAGGCGCTGCCATACCTGCGGACGATGTTCCT
>JBDTMB010000064.1:0-17163 GCA_039934485.1 Vicinamibacterales bacterium | reverse complement strand
CCGGGGCCGGGATAGAACGGCATGAAGCCGAACGGCTTGGTCTTGGCGGCGTCGATCACCTCCCACACGTCGAGGCCCATGCGGTGGCACATCAACGCGAGTTCGTTGACCAGGCCGATGTTGACGGCGCGGAACGTGTTCTCGAGAAGCTTGACCATCTCGGCCACGCCCGGCGAGCTCACCGGGACGACCGTGTCCATCACCTGCTCGTAGAACTTCACCGCTGCTCGCGTGCTGTCTTCGTTGATGCCGCCCACGACCTTGGGGATGTTCTTGGTCTGGTACTGCGGGTTGCCCGGATCCACCCGTTCGGGTGAAAAGGCGAGGTAGAAATCCACGCCGGGCTTGAAGCCCTTTGCCGCCAACGCCGGCTGCACCACTTCCACCGTGGTACCCGGATAGGTCGTCGACTCGAGGATGATCAACTGGCCCTTCTTGATCACCGCCGCCACGGCGTCCACCGCCTGGACGACGTAGGTCATGTCGGGGTCCTTGGTCTTGCGGAGCGGCGTCGGGACGCAGATGTCGATGATGTCGGCGTCGGCCAGGGCCTTGGGGTCGGTGGTGGCCTTGAAACGCCCGTTCTTGACGACTTCGGCCAGGTGCTCGGACGACACGTCGGGGATGTAGCTGCGGCCCGCCATCAACTCGGCGACCTTGCGCGCGTCCACGTCGTAGCCAATCACGGGGAAGCCGGCGCGGGCAAACTCCACCGCCAGCGGCAGGCCCACGTAGCCCAAGCCAATCACACCGAGACACGCTTGCTTCGAGTCGATCTTCTTCAGCAGTTCCATTTATTTACCAAGGTAAAAGTTTCGAATCGCACCCACGACGGCCGCCTGTTGCGCTTCGGTGAGTTCCGGATAGATCGGCAGCGCGAGGGACTCGTTGGCCGCCTGCTCGGCGACCGGGAAGGCGCCGGCTGCGTAGCCGAGATCCTTGAAGCACTCCTGCAGGTGGAACGGAACGGGATAATAGACCTCCGTGCCGATGCCGGCCGCATCGAGGTGGGCGCGGAGCTGATCGCGCCGTTCGCCGCGAATCACAAACTGGTTGTAGATGTGCGTTCGATCCGGCGCCTCGACCGGCATGCTGACGATGCCCGACAAGCCGGCGCCGGCAAACAGCTGGCGGTAGCGGGCGGCGTTGCGGCGGCGCGCGTTGCTCCACTCTTCGAGGTGCGGCAGCTTGACGCGCAACACCGCGGCCTGGAGCGCGTCGATGCGGAAGTTGGCGCCCACCAGGTGATGGAAGTACTTCGGTTCCATCCCGTGATTGCGAATCAAGCGAAGGCGGTGCGCCAGGTCGTGGTCGGTGGCGGTGACGAGGCCGCCATCGCCAAACCCGCCGAGGTTCTTGCTGGGGAAAAATGAGAAGCACCCGATCGCGCCCCAGTTGCCCACACGACGACCCTGGTACTTGGCGCCGATCGCCTGCGCGGCGTCTTCGATCACGTAAATGTGGCGCGGCGCCGCGGCAGCCAGGATCGGCGCGAGGTCGGCCGACTGGCCGAACAGGTGCACCGGGATGATCGCCTTGGTGCGCGGCGTGATCGCGGCCACCGTTGCCGCCGGGTTCAGGTTGAAGGTGTCGAGGTCCACGTCCACGAGCACCGGCTTGGCGCCGAGGCGGGCCACGGCGCCGGCAGTGGCGAAGAAGGAGTAGGTCGGCGTGATCACCTCATCGCCGGGCCCGATGTTGATCGCCATCAAGGCCGCGACCAGCGCGTCGGTGCCGGACGACATGCCGATGGCATGCGGCGTCTCGAGATAGGCCTGCAGCTCGCGCTCGAGGCCTTCCACTTCGGGGCCGCCGATGAATCGCTGGCTGTCGCACACGCCGGTGATGGCATCAAGGAGGGCCTGCCGAAGCGGCCCGTACTGTGCTTTGAGGTCGAGGAGAGGGACAGTCACAAACCACTAATGGTACTAGCCTCTTGCCGTGATGTGCAACTGGGAGCCGGCTGGGCCGGATAGTATACTTTCGCGGTCCCTCGATTGGTGGAAGACACGCCTGTTCAGCATCCCACGATGCACCCGTCACTCCTGCCGCATCTGCGATGTCCCCAGTGCCACGGGCCACTGTCGATGCCGAGTGTCGAGCAGCTGCACTGTGCCTCATGCGCGCGAGGGTTTCCGATCGTCGACGGCGCGCCGCGATTCACCTCCGACACCACCGACACCGCCGAGTACTTTGGCTACGGCTGGGGCCTTCAGGCGGATTCGGTGACGCCGCCGTCGCAGCCGGGTTCGTACCACTTGCGGGTCATGTGCCGGGCACTCGGCGCGCCTTGGCCAAGAGGCTTCACGCTCGACGGCGGATGCGGCGACGGCGTGGACCTGGCCAATGTGGCGCTCGATCCCGAATGCAATGTGGTCGGCGTCGAGCTCAGCGCCGGCGGCGTGGCCACCAGTCTCGCGCGGACCAGGGGCCTCGACCGCGCGCAAGTGATCCAGGGCGATCTGCTCCGTCTGCCGCTGGCGTCGGACACCTTCGATGGCGCGTATTCATACGGCGTCGTGCACCACACGCCGGACCCCGCCGGCGCGGTCCGCGAGATCGCGCGCACGCTCAAGCCCGGCGCGTCGCTGCTGCTCTACGTCTACGAAGATTTTTCGGACCGGGCCTGGTATTGGCGTGCCGCCCTGGCGATTGCCAACAGCCTGCGCACCGTCACCACTCGCCTGCCGCCCCGGGCGCTGATGGCGGGCTGCAAGGTGCTCTCGCCCATCGTCTATGCGCTGTGCACGCTGCCGTCCCGCCACTTCAGTTGGGCGGCACGATTCCCATATCGTCACAACACGACCGCGATGAGCCTGGTCGGCGATCTGTACGACCGGCTGGCCGCGCCGATCGAAGCACGCTACTCGCGCGCAGGCGCGAACGCCCTGGCTGAAGACGCCGGCCTGACGGTCATCGCCGCGGCGCAAGAACGTGGCTGGATGGTGCACGCCCGAAAACCCGATCGCGCGCGATGAGTAGCGCCAACACCGGTCGTGGCTCGTGGCTCATTTACGGCGCGCCCCTGGCCGTCGCCGTCGTTCTGAACCTGCTGCTGTTTGTCGGCAGCCACGAACACACCACGGTCGATTCGGCCGACTACCTCGCGCAGGCGCACGCGCTCGTCTCGGACGGTGCAGCCAACAACGCCAAGGGATTGCCCGACACGGTGAGGACGCCGGGCTATCCGTTGTTCCTGGCCGTCTTCTTCGCCGCGCAACTCGGCATTCGCGCCGCCGTCGCCGTGCAGCACGTCATCTGGATCGCCTTGACGCTGGCCACGGTCCTGGTCTGCTGGCGATGGTCGGGGCACCGCGTGGCCGCCGTCGCCGCCGGGTTCGTGATGGCGGTCGACTTGCCCGGAGTCGAGGCCGCCAACCTCGTCCTCACCGAGACGGTGAGCGCGGCGCTGCTCCTCGGCGTTGCGTGGCAAGTCGCCACCCTGGCAGGCGCCGAGGACAACAAGGTGATCGCGCGTTCGATCGCCGCCGGGGTGTTAATCGGCGTCACCGCGCTCGTGCGGCCGATCGCGGCATTGCTTGGCGTCCCGATCGCACTCGCGATTTTCCTGATCGCCTCGCGCCGATGGAGGGCCGTCGCCGCCACCGCGACCCTCATTGCCTCGCTGGTCCTGCCGGCGATCTGGACGGCGAGGAACTATCGCGCCACGGGCGTTGCCACGTTCAGCTCGATCAGCGCCATCAACCTGTTGCTGTTCAGGGCCGCGGGCACGCTCGCGATCCGCGATCCAGGCGGCCTCGACGCAAACTTTCCGGCGCGGCGGCGCCAGCTCGAAGCGCTGGCGTGTGACGATGCGGTCGCCGAATACGGGCGGCCGTGCGCGGAGATCTCGACGACGCTCCTCGCCGCCCGTTACAGCCGGCTGGCGATCCCGATCATCCTGCATGACCCGTGGGCCTACACGCTGGTGTCGGCGCGCGCGCTGGTGATGATCGTCCTGGGCGGTGGTGCCACCACGCTCGCGAGGGCGATCCAGGTCAGCGAAGGGACCGCCCGGTTGCTGTGCCTTGCCTACACCGTGCCGCTGGCGCTTTCGGCGATCGCCGGCCTGGGGTTTTGGTGGCGGCGGAACCGCGGCGTGTTCTGGCTGCTGTCGCTGCCGGTCTTTTACATGATTGTCACCGCGCTCGGCCCTGAAGCCTATTCGCGCTTCCGCGTCCCGGTGCTTCCGCTCTACGCGATGTTGTCCGGAGGCGGCGTGGCGCTGGCGTGGGAACGCCTGCGGCCGGGCCTCAACAAACCGGCCACCGCACGGATATGATTTCGAGATGATCGACGTAGATGTGGCCGTCATTGGCGGCGGCGTAACCGGACTGGCATCGGCCTGGGCGCTGGCTCGCCGCGGCGCCTCGGTCTGCCTGCTCGAACGCGAGGGCAAGCCGGGCCGCGCGACCAGCACTCATAACAGCGGCGTGATTCACGCCGGCCTCTACTACCCAAGCGGATCGCTGAAGGCCCGCCTGTGCGTCGAAGGACGCGATCGCCTCTACAGTTTTTGCGAGACCCATCGCGTTCCGCATGAACGGTGCGGCAAGCTGGTGGTCGCGGCCGATAGCCACGAGGCCGAATCACTGCATGGGCTCAAGAAGAAAGCGCACGACAACGGTGTGACCTCGGTTGTCGAAGTCGACACGGCGTTTGTCCTTTCGCGCGAGCCGCATGTGCACGCGGTGGCCGCCTTGTGGTCGCCCGACACCGGCATCGTCGAGGCCGAGGCCCTGGTCAAGGCCCTCGAGCACCTGTGCAAGGCGGCGGATGTGGCGGTGGTCGTCGGCAGCCCGCTGCACGCTGCAGAAAGCACAGCCGACGGCATGGTGCTGGTAACCCCGCACGAGCGGTTTCTCGCCCGCACGGTCGTGAATGCAGCCGGTCTCTATGCGGACCGTGTCTCGTCGATGCTGGGCGGCCAGGCGTTCACGATCTACCCCTGCCGCGGCGAATACGCGGAGTTGGCGCCGGCGCGGCGGTCCCGCGTCAACGGGTTGGTCTATCCACCCCCGCACGAATCCGGCGCCGGCCTTGGTGTGCACCTCGCGCGCACCACGTGGGGCAGCGTGACGCTGGGCCCGACGATTCATTACCAGGCGTCGAAGGACGACTACGAGGGCGGGCGGCTGCCGGTTGATGCGTTCCTCGAACCGGCGCGCCGCTTGTTGCCGTGGATCGAATTGTCCGATCTGCAGCCCGGCAGCAGCGGCATCCGCGCCAAGCTCCACGGGCCGGACCAGAAGTTCGCGGACTTCCTGATCGATCGCGACAGCGTCAACCCGCGGGTGATCCAGGCGTCGGGCATCGATTCGCCGGGATTAACGTCATGCCTGGCAGTCGGAGAGCGGGTCGCGGGAATCTGGCGCGCCGATGCGTAAACGGAGAGCGGGGGCTTTAGCCCGCGCTGTGGAGAGCGGGGGCTTTAGCCCGCGCTGTGGAGAGCGGGGGCTTTAGCCCGCGCTGTGGAGAGCGAGGGCTTTAGCCCCCGCTGGGCCAGGCGACGGCTAAAGCCATCGCCCTCCACCCATCGCCCTCCACCCATCGCCCTCCACCCGTCGCCCTCCATTCCGGTTACGGGGCGAGGTCGCGTTGGATGTGCGCGATCAATTCGCGACTGATCGCCACAGCGACGCGCTCCCGGCCGACGGCGTTGTAGTTGTAGCCGTCGAGAGTGAGGCCGGGGCCAGTAAGGCCAGCGACGCCACTGAGATCCAGAAGCGACACGTGCGGATCGTGGGGGATCGCGGCGTTCATCCGAGACGCCAGCGTAGCCAGGTCCTCCCTCTCACGATCGCTCTCCGCCGGCCCGACGGCGACGACCACGGACTTCGCCGTCCGGCGCGCCGCGGTGATCGCCGCGATCATCGCCTCGGCATCGGCGCCGCCGGCGCGTTCGGCCGGCAGTCCATCGAGCGTCTGCAGCGTCTGACCGATCGCCTGAAGAAGCGCGCCGCTCTGGCGATGAATGAAGGACGGCTGGCCGGTGACGACGCCCGTGTAGCCGCCCTCCACCGATCCGTAACTGAGCGCCATGCCCTTTTCCCGGACCACTAGCGGAAGCGCAAGAGCATAGCCAAATCGCCTGAACAGCCTGGAGCGGGGCACGGGTGTTTGATCGCGGCCAAGGTCGTCGTAGATGCAGATGTAATCGGGCATCAGGTAGGCGTAGTGTTCAAGCACGGCCGCGTAGTCGGCGGCCGTCCTGCCCATCGCGCCCAGGTTGATGCTGACGACTTGGCGTGAGGCCAACATCGACTGGCCGGCGGAGCGCGACACCGCCCAATAGAGCGTGGCCGGCACGCTGTTCTCGGCGGCGCCTCCCCAGCCAAACGCACGGGTGCCACCGACGACGAGGATGCGCAGTTCGTCTGGGTGCCGCTGCGGCGCCACGGCCCCGCGGTAGCCCCAGACATTGACGCCGCCGACCAGTTCGGTTCGCTTATGCGCGGCCAGGTCTGCGGCCACCGTCAAACCGGCCGCAATCGCGAGGGCTTGAAGGGTGATGCAGAACTTGAGCATCGCAGTTTGGTGGGGGCAAGCCTTTAGGCTTGCCCATCAGGCGATCAGCTGGCCCGACTTGATGCGCGCGATGTCGGCATCCACCATCATCGTGACGAGAGCCTTGAAGTCGACGCTCGGCTCCCAGCCGAGCTCCTTCTTCGCCTTGCTCGGATCGCCGATGAGGTGATCGACCTCCGCCGGGCGGAGGAACGCCGGGTCGATGCCGACGTGCTTCTTATAGTCGAGTCCCACGTGTCCGAACGCCAGTTCGACGAGGTCCTTCACCGAGTGCGCCTTGCCCGTGGCGATGACGTAGTCTTCGGGCTTGTCTTGCTGCAGCATCAGCCACATGGCGCGGACGTAGTCGCCGGCGAAGCCCCAGTCGCGGCAGGCATCCAGGTTCCCGAGCTTGAGCGAGTCGTTGAGCCCGAGCGCGATGCGGGCGACGCCGTCGGTCACCTTGCGCGTGACGAACTCGATGCCGCGGCGCGGCGATTCGTGGTTGAAGAGAATGCCCGACACCGCAAACAGATCGTAGCTCTCGCGATAGTTCACCGTGATGTAGTGGCCGAAGACCTTCGACACGCCGTACGGGCTACGGGGGTAGAACGGCGTCATCTCGGTCTGCGGCACTTCGCGGACGCGGCCGTACATCTCGCTGGACGAGGCCTGGTAGAAACGGATCTTCGGGTTGACGCTGCGCACGGCCTCAAGCGCGCGGGTCACCCCCTGGGCGTTGTATTCGCCGGTGAGCATCGGCTGGTCCCACGAAGCGGGCACGAACGACATCGCCGCCAGGTTGTAGAACTCGTGCGGCTGCGCCCGCTCCACTGCCTTGATCAGCGAGAGCTGATCGAGGAGGTCGGCCTGCAGCAGCGTCACCCGGTTGAGGAGGTGCTGGATACGCCAGACGTTGGGTGCGCTCAAGCGCCTGATGACGCCGAACACTTCATACCCTTTGTCGAGAAGCAACTCGGCGAGGTACGAACCGTCCTGCCCGGTGATGCCGCTGATCAACGCGCGCTTTTTGTCTGCCACAATCTCCAATTATGCCACGGGCCGCCGCATCACGGCCCGCCAGGTGAGTTGACGCCCGGGATAATCGGCCGCCGCGGGCCAGGCCAGCGCCAGGCCCCACCCCACGATCAAGGTGCCGGCCAGTCCGAAGGTCGACGGCCACAAGAACCCGAAGTCGCTGTAGTAGGCGACGTAATAGGCCGCGGCGGCGCCGGCCACTCCGCCCGCCAGCACTGCCTCGCTCCGCGCCTTCTCGCTGAACATCGCCAGCAGGTAAATGCCGAAGAGCGGCCCCGTGAAGGCGTTCACCAGCTTGTTGTTGATCTCGAGCAACGACCCAATCCTGGAGACGTTGCAGGCCAGCACGGTCCCCGCGGCGCCGAAGAACACCGTGGCCACGCGTGACGCCCACAACTGCCGGCGATCGTTGTCAGCCGAGCGTTCGTCGCTCTCGACGCTGCGGCCAAGCCAGACCCGGTAGTAGAGATCCACGACGGCCACCGAGCTGCAGGAATTGATCGCCGAGTCGATGCTCGAGAGCGACGCCGCCATGATCGCGGCAATCACGAGACCGACCGCGCCGGCGGGGAACGCCAGCGACATGAAGTACGGCACCAGCTTGTCGGTGGCGAATTCCGGCGGCAACGGATGACGCTGGAAATAGGCGAAGAGCGCCAGCCCCACGAAACAAAGACCCAGCATCCAGATCGCATCGCCGGCGGCGTTGACGACAAACGCCCGCTTGGCTTCCTTCAGCGATCGCGTGGTCTGCAGGCGCTGCACCATGACCTGGTCGCTCGTGTACTGCGCCATGCGCCCCACGACGAGGGCCACGAGCAACGACACCACCGTCATCGGCTGCACGAAGAAGCTGTGCGTTTGGGCGGCAAGGCCAACCGCCGACGGATCGACAAGGGCCGGCCAGAAGTCGAGCTTGCCCGCCGCCCCGGCGACGCTGAAGATTTCGGCGATACCGCCGGGCACGTTGGCCAGGACGATGGCGACCGTCGCCGCGAGGCCGCCGAGCATGATGCAGAACTGGACGACGTCGTTCCAGATCACCGCCTGGATGCCGCCCATCATCGTGTAGAACGTCACCAGCGTTCCTACCACGATCGTCATCGTGTTGAGGTCCACCGTCCCGCCGGTGGCGGCGTTGATGGCCAGGCTCGGCACATACATCGCGGTGGCCATCCAGCCAAGCCGCCAGGCGACGAAGATCACGGCGCCGAGCGTGCGCACGCGCAGGTCGAATCGCGCCTCGAGGTACTCATACGCGGTGAAGTAGTTGAGGCGGTGATAGAACGGAAACGCCACGTTCGCCACCCATGGGTAGAGCGCCAGCCACGAGGTGATGCCGATCACCAGGACGAAGCCGTACTTGATGGTTGCCGAGGGCTGCATCAAGTAGTCCATGCCGCTGTTGAGCGCGGCCATCAGCGACAGGCCCACCGGGAGCCATCCCATGCTGCGGTTGGCGAGCAGGAATTGGTCGAGGTTGTGCTGCCGGCGCGAGAAGTACACGCCCACACCGGCCATGGCGAGCAGGTATGCGGCGACGATGACCCAGTCGATGGTATGGAACGACGAGTTCATCAGGAGCGAGTGCCAGCCTCGCCGTGCTTGACGAGATCGCGGGTAAACACCTGCGCGTACTCCCGCACACATGCCTGCCAGTCGCGCATGGCTTCGAAACCACGGGCCGCCAGCTTGACGTTCACCAGTGCCTCACTCGCCGGCCTGGCGGCGAAATACTCCGCCGAAAAATGCGAAGAATCGACCTTGGTGATCTTGATTTTGCCGGCCAGCCCCAGGGCGCTCACGAATTCGCACGCCACCTCATAGCGGCTGCACTTGCCCTGGCCGCTGTGGTTGTACAGGCCGTACATGTCGGAGGCGAGAAGGCGCTCGAGTCCCGCGGCAAAGTCCACCGTGTAGGTGGGCGTGCCGGCCTTGTCGTCGACCACGAAGAGCTCGGTCTTGCCGGCGACAATCTGCCGATAGATCTTGTTGATGAACTTCTTGTCCTTCAACGGTCCGCCACCCATCATCCATCCGGCTCTTGGCACGTAGTGTCGCCTCACCGTCTGACAGACATAGGCCTCGCCGTGAAGCTTCGACCGGCCGTAGACCCCTAGCGGATTGGGCGTGTCGAAATCCGAATACGATTCGAGTCGTCCGTCGAACACACCAGCCGTCGAGATATAGATGTAGGGGACGTCCAGTTCGTTGGCGACCAACCCCAGGTTCTCGGCACCAAGCGCATTGGTGAGCCACGCATTGTTCGGATCGCGTTCGCATAGCTCCAGGTCGGTAATGGCGGCCAGGTTGATGATCACCGCTGGGGAGAAGTCAACGATCGACGCCCGCATGGCGTGGTAATCGCGAACGTCGGCGTAGCGGAGCCAGGGCTCGTTGACGACGAGGTCGGTAGCGAGGACGTTGGCAATCGCGGAGAAATGCGCGTGCACGGCATCCCCCAGCATCCCGCCACAGCCGGCGATGTAGATTCGCGTCTGGTTGGTAATGTTCATTTCGCGATCCGACTAGTGTACCATCCATCATCTTGCTCTCGACTACCGTTTCGGCAGCCGTCGAAGACTGAACGTGGAACCAGACGTCACGGTGTTGATGCCGGTCTATAACGGTGAGCGACACCTGCGAGCCGCCATCGACAGCATCCTCTCGCAGACACATCACAACTTCGAGCTGGTGATCGTGGACGATGGCTCGTCCGACGGATCGGCCGGAATCGTATCGTCGTACCGCGATGCGAGAATCCGGGCGGTCGGCCTGGGTCAGAACGTTGGGCTGGCCAACGCCCTCAACGAAGGACTGCGACACGCGCGTGCGGCACTGATCGCCCGGCAGGATCAGGACGACCTGGCCGAACCAAGGCGGCTTGAGCGTCAGTTGAAGTTCCTGAAGGAGCGGCCCGAGGTCGCGCTCGTGGGTTCCCAAGGTATGGCGATCTCGGAGGCCGGAGTTGCGACCGGCATCGTGCGACGCCCCGTCGGGCGGGACAGCATCCGCTGGTTTTCCCTGTTCGACAACCCGTTCATCCACACCTCGGTCGTCTTCCGCGCCAGCATCGTCCGCGAGGTCGGCGGCTACGACCATGCCTACGATCCGTTCTCACAGGACTATGACCTCTGGGGTCGCGTGATGCAGGATCACGTCGTCGCGAACCTGGACGAGTCGTTGGTGCGGTACCGGGTGAGCGACTCGTCCGTGATCGGCGCCATGCGGACCGATGCTCGTGACAGTGACAAACAGCGCCGGTTCGACGCGATCCTGCGGGAACTGACCCTGCGCCAGGCGCGGCGTGTCCTGGGCGAGGCGGCGGTCACCGACGAGGATGGCTCTCTGCTGGCCGGCCTGGTCAGGGGCCTCGCCGGCGACCAGGTGCCGGCGTTCCTGGCGCTCTTCGAGCGGCTGCTCGAGATCTTCACGCAGCGCTTCGATCGTGCCGGCAGTCCTGACTTCGGCCGGACGCTCGCGCGCCAGTTCGATGCGGTGGCGTTCCGCGTGGCGCCGCCGTCACGACGGGTGTTGTTTTCGATCTATGCGCATGTTGCGCGGGTCCACCCCGAAGTGCTGGCCCACGTGTCCTGGCCGCGAACCGCCGCGATGCTGCTGTTTGGGAAGTCGGGCCGGGAGCGGCTCGGCCACTGGTGGAGGACATGAGTGAGGACATCCGTGTTGACTGGGCTGCCACTGGAGGCCTCTAATGAGTCCTGCCCACGGGCTGGATCTGGCGCCCGCAGACGCGTTCGGATTCCTGGAATCCTTCGCCACACCGGCGTCGCGGCGGCGACCGCCCATGGAGGGGTGCCTTGTACGACGTGACCTTAGACAAGATCGGCCGGGAAGACCTGGAGTTCCTTCGACAACTTCGCAATGCCGAACGCCGATGGTTTTTTGACCGCGCCGAGGTGACACCCGAGGCGCAGGTGATCTGGTTTGAGCGGATGCGGCTGGACCAGTCGAACCATTGGTACCTCGTGCGGGTTGACCAGGCGCCGGCGGGCTGCTTCTCGATCAAGGAGGACGGCGATGCGGGAGCCGAAGTGCGAAGCATCCTGCTGTCACCGGCCTTCCGCGGCCGCGGCGTGATGACCACGGCCATCACCGCCGCAATGGACCAGCTGGGCCACCACCTGCGTTACTTCGCCGAGATCATTCCGGAGAACAACGAATCCATCAAGTTGTTCACGCGCCTCGGGTTCACTACGCGTGCCGTGTTGATGGAGTGCCCCGCGCGATGATCAACGTCTTCCAGCCCGAACTCGGCGACGAGGAACTGGCCGCCGTGAAGGCGGTGATGGCATCGAACTGGACCGGCCGCGGCAAGATTACCGATCAATTCGAAGCGTCGTGGGCCGAGCACCTGAGCGTGCCGCGCGCGCACGTGAGTTCGGCCACCTGCTGCACGGAGGGCCTCTTCCAGACCGTGGCCATGGCAGGCGTCACCGCCGGCGACGAAGTGGTGCTGCCCTCGACGTCTTTCGTCGGCGCGGCCAATGCCGTCCTGGCCGCCGGTGGGCGGGCGGTGTTCTGCGACGTCGAACCGCGGACACTCAACCCAAGGCTCGCTGATATCGAAGCTCGTCTTTCCGAGCGCACCCGCGCCGTCCTGATCACGCACTACGGCGGGATCGCGATCGCCGACACCGTGGCGATCGCCGAGTTGTGCCGCCGCCGCGGCATCACCCTGATCGAAGACTCGGCCTGCGCACCGGCCAGCCGGCTGCCCGACGGCAGGTCCTGCGGCACGGCCGGCGACTTCGGCGTCTGGTCGTTCGACTCGATGAAGATGATTTCGACCGGCGACGGCGGCATGGTGTATTGCGCTGACCTCAAGCAATCACAGGCGCTGAATCTTCACCTATATCTTGGGCTCGGGACGACGTCGGCGATTTCGAAAGGCGGCGATCGCTGGTGGGAGTTCGACGTCGCGTGCGCCGGCCGGCGGGCGATCATGAACGACCTGGCATCGGCGATCGGGCTCGAGCAGCTGAAGAAGGTCTCGTCGTTTGCCAGCCGCCGTCGTGCGGTGGCGCGAGCTTATGGCGACCAGCTGTCCGCGTACTCCTGGCTCACGCTGCCCCCAGCCGCATTGTTGAGCGAGGCGGCCGTGCCGTACTTCTATTGGATCCAAGCGGAGCCAGAGACCCGGAACCGGCTGGCGACGTTCCTTCGCGAACGCCAGGTCTACGTGACCTTCCGCTACTATCCGCTGCATCGCCTTCCGCTCTATCAACACGACGGGAGTGCGCTTCCAGGCACCGAGCAGGCGGCCAATACCACGCTCCTCTTGCCCATGCATCAAGCACTATCCGAGTCCGACGTCGCCACAGTGCTCAGGCTGATCGAGGAGTTCGCCCGATCGCGGTAAGGCCTGAGGCTACAATGAAGAGTGACCGATTCGACCGCCGGCTACCTCGTCACGCACCCCCTGCCCATGAGTGGAATCGGATCGAACCTGGCCAGCCTGGCCGGCGCGGTCTGGTACGCGCGGCAAATGAATCGCGAACTCATCGTCGACTGGCGCGGCGTCGCGGCGCTGAAGAACAAGTCCCTCAACTACTTCACAGAGTTTTTCGAAGCGCCTGATTACATTCAAGGGATTCGCGTCAGATACGCGCCGTGTCCGGAGATGCCGCAATCGATCGAGCAGTATCCGGAGCTTGGCATCACTGAGGCGGTCCAGACCCTCCGGAATGGAGACTCGCGCAGTCATCTGGTCCTCAGCGCCTACCATGGCCTGGAGCGGCTCGATCGGGCGGGCAGCGCCGCCGCGCAGTTCTGGCGGTTGCAGGAGTTCTACACATCCATCCGGCCGAGGGATTTCGTCCGGCTGGAGGTCGATCGCTTCTTCGACGCGCATCTCAAGGGTGGGTTCGTCGTGGCGCTGAATCTGGCTGGCGGGAATGGCGAATTCGCGAAGGGCCAACCTTACGCGGGTCGGGTCGATACCGGTATTTTTTCCAATCCCGACGAATTTCTCGGGAAAGTGCGCTGGGCCTATCGCCTCGCCTTGCGAGGGCTCCCGCGTTACCTGCGTTCGAGTGGGCGCCTGTTCTTCGCCACCGACTCGCAGGCGATGCATGACCTGCTGAAGCGATTGCCGAACGCGATCACCAGACGAACGACGTTTCCGCCCCCCGGCGTTGGCCGCTATTTTTCGGACTACAACGATCCGGGTTATACCGACCGTGACGCGATCGTCGATTCACTGGTGGACATGTTCCTGCTGGCGCGGTGTCAGGCACTCGTCCGGAACGGAACGGCCTTCAACCTGTATGCGCAAACCGTGACCAACCTGTTCAACGGCAACTGCCGTCATATGGAAAGTCTCTACTTGCGCCATTGGTTTCGCGTAGCTGGCACCATTGCCCGCCGCTACGTCAAGCGCTGACGGTGATGGCGTAAATTGGCAATTACCCCCCGATGCCCAAGCGGCGCTTCACGAGGAGCGCCAGGGTGCGACGGATGGTCCGCAGCACATTCATCTTGCTCACCCCGGGCTTGCGGTCGTAGTGCAACGACAGGGGCACTTCGGCGAACACCGGAGATAACCGGCTCACCTTCCACAAGACGTCCGGCATGCACGCGAAGCTCGGCTCGTTGACGAACTGGTCACCCCAGCGTGCGTAAGCGCGCTGCAGCAGGTCGGCGCGATAGGCGCGGTAGCCGCAGGTGTAATCACGGACACCCTTCATCGGCCAGGTGAGACGAAACAACCAGCTCACCGTATAGCTGAAGAGCAGACGGTCCCAGCTGAGGCCAAACCACTCCGCGCCTGGCTGGAATCGCGAGGCGATGACGATGCTCGCGCCGGTTTCTGACGCGCGCTTCATCATCACCGGAATGAGGTCCGGCGGATGCGTATCGTCCGCATCCATCGTCACGATCCAATCGGTGGGCGACGCGAACCTGAGCGACGTGCGAAAGCAGGTGTCGAGGGCGGCGTGCAGGCCGCCGTTTTTTTGGTGGCGCTCGACGTGCACCGGCATGTCGTCCCGGGAGCAGGCCGCCGCGGCCTCGGGCGTGCCATCGCGGCTGCCATCGTCCACCACCACGACCCGCAGCGGCTCGGAGAGATCGGGCATGCAATCGTGAAGCCGCTTCAGCAAGCGCGGAATCGCCTCGGCTTCGTTATAGGCCGGCAGCGCAACGATGATCACAAGCGAACACCCATCCAACGCAGCAACGGCCGCGAGACGACGGCGCCGGAGAATATCGGCATGAAGAGATACATCGGCAGCGGGAGGCGATACCCGTAGTTCGACGGCATCGACAGCGTGAGCGAGAACAAGTGGGTGAGGATGAACGCGTGAAGGGGCGCGGCCGTGATGGTGCGGGCTTCGGGGAGCAGCAGGATCCCCAGCAGGTAGAAGATACTGGTCACCAGGAGTTCGGGATGGGGCGTGCCATTACCCATCCAGTGGACCATGCCCATGGAGAAGCCGACCTTGGTGCCGATGCCGCGGAGCGTTTCGCCGGGATGATCGTACAAGATCCACAGCAGCACCTTCGCCGTCGAACTCATCGAGCCGTCGAACGCGGCGTAGTACTTCTTGGCGTCTCCGGACGGCCGGTTGTAGTCGATGAACGTCTTGGCCTGGCCAGTCGTGATCAGGACTGGTGACCCCGACACGAGGTAGTTGCGAATCGTGGCCGGGCTGACCGCGACCATCCACAACGCGGCGAACATCAGCGACGCCATCAACGCAGAGACGGCAGAGGCGCGCCAGCGTGCCACCAGGATGATGAGCGCCACGGGTGGCATGAACGCCATCATCGTTGGCCGCACCACCGCCGCCAGCCCGCCAGCCACGGCCCCGCCGGCAAGATACCGCCAGTCGGGCGTGCGCAAGTAGCGGGTGATCAACAGCACCGACGCCGACACCGGCAGGACAAACAGGTTCTCACTCAGTAGCGTGACCGTGTAGTAGCGAACAAAGTCCAGCTGCTCGATGATGAGGACCCACGCCAGCGCCGCCAGCGCGAGGACCGGACCAACAAGGAGGCGGGCGAGAGCATAGACCAGCAACGTCGCTGCGGCCAGGCACAGGAAATTCGCGAGGATCGCGCCGGCGATCGACTCCCCCGTGACCACGTGAACGAGGGCCAGGAAATAGCCGTAGCCTGGATATTCGAAGAACGGAAGGCCGGTCGGGTCGCCGTTGTTGTTCAACAGGCCGTTCAACGCAATGTCGCGGCCGTTCATCTCGTAGCCGAGCCAGTCGTCGCCGCCGGTGAGGGTCCACACCTGTCCCACCAGCCCGCGGGCCTTCCAGGCGCCTTGCAGCGCAAGCCCAGCGACGACGACCGGGCCGGCCAATTGATGCGCCGCGGCAGCCGGCGACACGCGCAGGTTGGCAGCGACCGACCGAAGGGCTTCGCGCACGGCCGGCCCCATCGCCATCGCCACGGTCGCCAACGCCGCCAAGTGCAGCAACCACGCCAACCAGGCGAGCGGAACCGACGCGGCTCGCTGCCATCGCGCGGTGACCGACGGCGTCACCTCCGCAAGGTCCCAGTCACGAGGGGCGCCATCAGCCGTGAGTGGCCGCAGCCGCAAGATGCCTTCGGTCTCTTTGGGTTTTTGATACCGAACGGTCACCGTGTGCGATCCCGCGGCCAGGTCGATCGAGCGGTCGGTTACTCCCCCCGCCCTGGCCATTTCGTCGACCACGGCAACTTCCTGGCCATCGACCAGGACGCGGGCGTGACCGCGCGCCTCGAGGCGCAGCTTGAGGGCGGTCGCCGCCGCCGGCATCAACTCGCCCGTCCATTCGACGGTGAACGCTTCGGTGGCCTCGCGGCGCAATCCGAAATTGAAACCGTGCTCGTTGAAGAAGTGGACAGGAAACTCGGTGTCGTTGAAACTGAGCCGTCGATCGACGCGGGTCGCACCGAGGCCACGAAAGTCGATCGAGCGCTTGGCCGGCGGTTGCCACTGGTCGTTGGCGTAGTAGTTGGCGCGCCATCCAGAGACCGGCGCCATCGCGGCGATCGCGATCTTGAGCACCAGCACGATCACGATCGCGGTCGTCAGGGATCGGCGCGGCGCCGCCGCCGCAGCGTGCCGGCACCACAGCCAGGTGCCGATCAGCGCCACGAGGACCAGCGTGCCCACCTGCCCAAGCGGCAGTCCGCTCAGCGGCAGGTCGGGATGTCCAGGCGCAATGAGGTACAGCCCTGCGAGAAAGACGAGCAACCTCATGTCCGGAGAATTATACAGGCAGCCTAGAAGAGCACGCCGTAGTCGAGCATGGCGTCCTGCACCCACACCAACCAGCGCGCCATCCATTTGGCGATTGGAACGTTGCTCGGCGCGGGCGTGACCCTGGCATCGTCGAGACGGTTGGTATCGAGCAACAGTGCGGAGTCGAGGCGAGCGGCCACGGCGGGCGTCGAGCTGACAAACTCCAGGGTGCGCGAGGCGTCCCGCCCATCCCATCGCTCGGAAACCCGCTGATGATTCGAGAACTCGACCTCCAGCTGCTGGCCAAACACCGCGTCGCCGAGGCGAGCCACGGTGACGCGGGTGGTGAAGCACGAGTCGCCGTCGCAGGTCCCCGCGTGGGCCTGCGATTCGAACGCGGTGACGGCGTATGAGTACTG
>JBDTMB010000063.1:0-17210 GCA_039934485.1 Vicinamibacterales bacterium | reverse complement strand
CACCCAGCACCCGGCACCCAGCACCCAGCACCGAGCACCGAGCACCGAGCACCCAGCCCCCAGCACCGAGCACCCAGCCCCCAGCACCCGAGCCCCCAGCACCCAGTAAGCATTAGCGCAACGAAGTGCGTATACCCGGCATGGAAAAGTGGTTAGGCCCGCATAAGGCCAGCATTTACGCCCTTCTGCGCATCGTCGCCGGGCTCGCGTTTGCGGAGCACGGGGCGCAGAAGCTGTTCGGCGTGTTGGGTGGCACGGCCCAGCCGCTGCTGTCGCAGTTCGGCGTGGCTGGGATCGTCGAGTTCGTGGGCGGCATCATGATCGCCATCGGCCTGTTCGCCAGCCCGGTGGCGTTCATCGCCAGCGGCCAGATGGCGGTGGCGTTCTTCCAGCAGCACTTCCCGCAGGGGTTCTGGCCGATCCAGAACGGCGGCGAGCTGGCGGTGCTCTATTGCTTCCTGTGGCTCTACGTGGCGGCGGTGGGATCGGGCAAGTGGTCGGTGGACTCGCTGCGCAGGTAGATTCGGAGTTCATCGGTTCAGTTCGCGCCACAAGCGTTGTGCGTCTTGCGGCAATACCTCGACACTCGCCGACACCGCGGCAGCAAGCGCCGGGTCACCGGCCAGGAGCTGCTCGATATCCCATTTATCCTGGGATCCTCCGGCAAACAGCTTGAGGAGCACGAGATCGGTCTTCGTCACGACCGGGCCCTCCCACTGCGCCAGTTGTTTCGGCGTGGCGCGGGCCAGTACTTGCTCCTGCCATGCATGACGGCCGACGATGATGTCGATGGCCACGGCTTCGTTCGAGACCCTGACGACACCAGCAAGTGGGTCATCGTGATCGCCGCGCCGCACATCGATGGTTCCGAGTCCGGCGAGCGGTGTCCAAAAGCCGGGATCGAGACAACGCCGATCGGTAACCAAGAGATCGACGTCGAGCGACGATCGCGCAACTCCGTACGACGCGAGCGCCGTGGCGCCGATTACCGCCCAAGGCACTTGTCGGGAATTGAGGTGGCGGCCGACGTCCGCCGGGGTCATGGCGCGTCGAAGGAAGCCGCCACGGAAGGCCGCCGCCCGGCGTGTCGGGAGAACCGGATGCGGCGTGCGGCCTCTTGCTCAGACACGCCGTTGGCCGCCGCATATGTCGCGGTATCGCGGCGACCGAGCTCGAACATGAGCGCGACACGCTCGCCGGTGCTCATGGAAGCCACCTTCACCTGGAGATCCGCACGAAGATTGTCCGCCACCGAACGCATGGCCGAAGTATAACAAGCTGCCGTTCTTCTGTTGACACACCTGTGGCACCGCCAGATACTCCGCGGCATGCGTACCCTCGCCGCGCTTTCACTGCTCCTCCTGCTCGCTTCTCCCGCCTTCGCCCAAATCGACACCGGCGTCATCGTCGGCCGCGTCGTGGACGGTTCGAGCGCCGTGCTGCCGGGCGTCACGGTAGTGGCGACCCAGGATGGTACCGGCCTCCAGGCCATGGCCGTCACCGACGATCGGGGAGAGTTCATCTTCCCGGGCCTGCGCGTCGGCACCTACACGGTGACGGCGGAACTGCAGGGGTTCCGGCGCGCCGTCAGGCGCGACATCCAATTGAGTGTGCAAACGCGGGCGCAGGTGGACCTGCAGCTTAACGTGGGCGCGGTGACCGAGGAGGTCATCGTCACCGGCAAGACGGAATTGCTGCAGACGCAGTCCGCCGACATCGGCAGCGTCGTCGACGAACGCCAGGTGCGCGACCTGCCGCTGCTCGGACGGCGGTATTCGGAGCTCGCGTTCCTGTCGCCCGGTGTCGTCGCCGCGCCGGCCGGGATCGCCAGCCGCGGCGAAGACACCTTCTTCAACGCCAACGGCAACTACGCCACCTGGAACAACTACACGCTCGACGGCGCCGACAACAACTCGTTCTCGACGAACCTCCAGGAGCGCAGCCCGCAAGTGGTGTCGCCGCCGGTGGACGCGTTGCAGGAGTTCAAGGTGCAGACGCGCACCTACTCGGCGGAGTTCGGCAAGGCGGCCGGCGCGGTGATCAACGCGTCGGTGAAGCAGGGCACCAACCGCTTCAGCGGATCGCTGTTCGGGTTCTGGCGCGACGAGGCGCTGAACGCCAACACGTGGGACAACGTCCGCGCCGCGCGCCCGAAGGGGCCGTTCAACCAGCTCATCGCCGGCGGCACCTTCGGCGGGCCGATCCAGAAGAGCAAGACGTTCTTCTTCGGCGACTACCAGTCGGCGCGCACCGAGCGCGCGCTGTCGCAGGCCGCCACCGTGCCGACGGCGCGGATGCGGACCGGCGACCTCAGCGAGCTCACCGGCAACATGGTGGCCACCAACGCGTTTGTCCCGGCCGGCTGCGTGGATGCGGTCAACAAGATCATCAACCCGTCGTGCATCGACCCGTCGGCGGCGAAACTGATCACGCTCTTTCCCGCGCCGAACGTGCCCGGCACGGGTTTCTTCAACAACAACTTCGTCTCCAACGGCATCCTCAACAACGACGTGGACCAGTTCGACGTGCGCGTGGACCACAGCCTGTCCGCGGGCCGCGACCACGTGTTCGGGCGTTACAGCTTCCAGAACACCAACCGCGTGGAACCGCCGATCCTGAACGACCCGGTGGCCTCCGGCGATTTCGCCAGCAACATCCTCAACCGCGGCCAGAGCGCGGTGGGCGGCTGGTCGCGCGTGTTCGGCGCCACCGTGTTCAACGAATTACGGGTGTCCTACAACAAGGTGCGCTCCGACGTCTACCACCCGGCCTTCGGCATGGATGTCGACGCGCAGTACGGCATCAAGGGCGTGCCCAAGGATCCGCGCTTCTACGGCGGCCTGCCGCACATGCCGATCGCGCGCTTTGCGCGCATCGGCGGACCGTTCTTCCGCCCGCAGTTCCAGAACTCGCAGGTCTTCCAGTTCGCCGAGAACCTCACGTGGCAAAAGGGCGGTCACTCGATGAAGTTCGGCGCGGAGCTCCGGCGCGATCTGCTCCACTACATCGACCTGCGCTCGCTCAACGGCGAGCTGAACTTCGCCGACGGGCGCTACACCGGTTTCGGCCTTGGCGATTTCCTGCTCGGCCTGTCGAGCGCGCAGCGGCTGACGCTGTTCCATGAGCCGGACCTCTACGCCAATGGATGGCAGTTCTACGCGCAGGACAGCTGGCGCGTGCGCACCAACGTCACCATCAACGCCGGCATCCGCTACGAGCTGTTCACGCCGCTGCTCGACAAGAACAACCTGCTGACCAACATCGACCCGGCAACCGGCCAGACCTTCACCGCGAAGGACGGCAGCCTCTTCGATCGCGCGCTGGTTCACCCCGATCGCAACGACATCGCGCCGCGCGTGGGCGTGTCGTGGAGCGTCTCGCCTCGCCTCGTCGTCCGCGGCGGCTTCGGCGTGTTCTACCAGCAGACCGATCGCTACGGCAGCGAGAGCCAGCTCGGGTTGAACCTGCCGCAGCTGGTCGATGCGTCGATCACCTCCAACTCCGGCGCCGACGCGCCGGCGTTCACGTTTGCCCAGGGCTTTACGCCCCTCACGCCCGCCACCGTCAACCCGACGGTGGTGCAATGGCGCATCCAGGACCCCAACCAGGACACGCCGATCGTCCGCCAGTTCAGCGTCGGGCCCGAGTTCCAGTTTGCGCAGAACATGGTGGGGGCGCTCGAGTACGTGGGCAACCGCACGCGCCACGGGCGCCGGCTGCGCAACCTGAACGAAGGCATCATTCCCGCCGACGGCAGCGCGATCGTCTTTCCCTACGCGAAGTACGGCTACGGCAATGCCTACCTCGAACAGATCGTGACCAACGGCAACGCCGATTACGACGCGCTGCAGGCGCGCATGCAGCGCCGCATGAGCGGAGGCCTGGCCTACACGGTGGCCTACACGCTGAGCAAGGCGCAGGGCGACTTCCTCGATCACCTGAGTGCCGGCGGCGGCGCCGTCGGCAACGCGCCCGGGTCCACCTACGCGATGGACAAGGACTACGGCCTGCTGGCCTTCGACATTCCACAACGCCTCGTGACGAGCTTCATCTACGAATTGCCCTTCGGTCCTGGCCGGAAGTTCGAGCCGAGTGGTGTCGCCGGCGCGATTGCCAACGGCTGGTCGGTGAACGGCATCCTCACGCTCAGCGACGGCCGGCCGTTTACCGTGACCACCACTGACCAGGCCGGCACCGGACCGGGCCGTATCGCGCGCGCCAATTGCATTGGCGACGCGGTGCCGGATGGCTTCAACCAGACCCTCGACTCATGGATGGATCCCGCGGCGTTTGCGCCGACGACGGCGCGGACGTATGGCAACTGCGCCAACAACACGGTACGAGGCCCCGGCTCGAAGTCGATGAACCTGTCGGTCTTCCGCTCCATCGACCTGGGCGCCCAGAAGCGGGCCGAGCTCCGCATCGAGACGTTCAACCTCTTCAACTGGGTGAACTACGGGTTCCCCGCCGCCAACATCTCGAACCTGGGGACGTTCGGTAAGATCACCTCCTCGCTCGGCGACCAACGTGAGGTTCAGTTGGCTCTGAAGTTCTACTGGTGATGAGAAACCCTATGCGTCGAGCGTGGATGGCGGTTCTGGTGCTGGCGGTGTGTGCATCCGTCACCTTTCGCGCGCAGAGTGTGCCGCGGGCGGATGGGGCGGCGGATGTCTGGCAGAAGCTGCTGAAGCTGCATACCACCGCCAGCGTGATGCACGTCACCGCGCACCCGGACGATGAGCATGGCGGGGTGCTGGCGAAGTTGAGCCGGGGCGACGGTGCGCGGATGGCGCTGCTCACGCTCAATCGCGGCGAGTCGGGCGACAACGCCATCGGGCCGCAGTTGTTCGACGCGCTCGGATTGATTCGCACCGAGGAACTGCTGAACGCCGGCCGCCACTACGGCATCGACGACCAGTACTTCACCACCGTCGTCGATTACGGCTTCTCGAAGCGGCTCGAAGAAGCCCTCGATAAGTGGGGGCGGGAAACCGTGCTCCGCGACGTCGTCCGCATCATCCGGATGAACCGTCCCACCATCATCCTGTCGCGCTTCCAGGGCAACGACCGCGACGGCCACGGCAACCACCAGACCGCGGGATTGATGGCGGTGGAAGGCTTTCGTGCCGCCGGCGATCCCAATCGCTATCCCGAGCAGATTGCCGAGGGCCTGCGGCCCTGGCAGCCGAAGAAGGTCTACATCGGCGGCGTGAGGGAGAACGAAGACTGGACGGTGCGCATCGACAGCGGTGAATACAGCCCGCGGCTCGGCGACTCGTACGACAACGTGGCGCGCTACGGGTTGAGCTTCCAGCGCTCGCAGAACAGCGGCAGGTTTACGCCGGGGGCCGGCCAGAATTTCGGGTACTACAAGCTGATGGCGGCGGCTGATGCCCAGGGCAAACCTAAAGGTTTGCCCCCACCAGCAGCGAAGGAAGCGAGTGTGTTCGACGGCATTCCCACCACGCTCGAAGCCGCAATCGGCACCGGAGGAAAAGCGATCGACGACGTGGTGGCGCGGGCGATGGCGGAGTTCACCATGAACGATCCGTCGAAAATCGTTCCCGTCCTCGCGCAAGGACTCAAGCTCACCCGCGATGCCACCGCGGCGACGAAGGATGCCGATGCGCTCTTCCTGTTGAACATCAAGGAGGGCCAGTTCCAGGATGCGATCAACACGGCGCTCGGGCTCGAACTGGTGGCGATGGCGCAGCCTTCGGGAATGACCGATCCCACCGGCCCCGCGGCGGCGTTTGCGCCGCCGGCCCTGATGGCTCCGCCGGTTCCCGGGCAAACCTTCGACGTGCGCGCGCGCCTTGCCAATCGCGGCGGCGTGCCCATCGACATCACCGGCGTGACGCTGTCCGCCGCCGACGGGTGGGCGGTCACGCCATCGGCGAATCCGATGCCGCGGCCGCTGGCCCGCAACGAGCAATCCACGCATCGCTTCTCCGTGCGCGTGGCCGACGCGGCGGCGATGAGCACCAAGCCGTATTTTTCCAGGACCGGCTTGCAGGAGAGCCGATACACGCTCAGCGATCCCACGCAGTTCGGGCGGCCGGCGTCCACGCCGCCGCTGGTGGCCGTGGCTCGCTACACCGTGAGCGGCGTGCCGGTGGAGATTCGCGACACGGTGAGGCGGCGTGAGGCCAAGCTCCCATACGGGGACGTGTTGCGCGAGGTGAGGAGCGTTCCCAGGGTGGCGGTGATGTTGACGCCGGCCAACGCGATCGTGCCGATCGCGGCGGGGGCCCCGGCGGGGGCTAAAGCCCCCGCCCTCCAGGCGGCGGTGGCGGGGGCTAAAGCCCCCGCCCTCCAGGCGGCGGTGGCGGAGGCTAAAGCCCCCGCCCTCCAGGCGGCGCCGGCGGGGGCTAAAGCCCCCGCCCTCCAAGCGGTCCCGGCGGGGGCTACAGCCCCCGCCCTCCAGGTGGAGGTGTCGTTGCTGCACAACGCCGAAGCGCCGACGAGCGGCGCCGTGACGCTGAAGATGCCGGCCGGCTGGACCTCGGAACCGGCCACGCAGCCGTTTGCGTTTGCGAGGTCCGGCGAGCGCGCGTCGTACCAGTTCTCGGTGCGACCCGGCACCATCGACGCGAAGGCCTATCAAATCGAGGCGGTGGCGACAGCGGCGGGGAAGGAATATCGCGAGGGCTACGAGCTCATCGACCAACGCGATCTCGAAGTGCGCTACCTCTATCGGCCCTCGACAGCGGAAGTGCGGGGCATCGACGTCACCGTGGTGCCGGGCCTCAAGGTCGGCTACGTGATGGGCGTCGGCGATCAGGTGCCGATGGGCCTGCAGCAACTCGGCGCACAGGTCACGCTCCTCGGCGAGCGTGAACTGGCCAGCGCCGATCTCTCCACCTTCGACGCCATCGTCACCGGCACGCGCGCCTACGCGGTGCGCGAGGACTTGAAGACCTACAACCGGCGCCTGCTCGATTACGTGAAGGCCGGCGGCAACATGATCGTCCTCTACAACACGCAGGAATTCGTGCCGGCGTCGTACGCGCCGTTTCCCGGCGAGCTGCCGCGTAGCGCGGAGGAAGTGTCGGAAGAGGATTCGCCGGTGGAGATCCTCGCGCCCACACAGCAATCCTTCAACTGGCCGAACAAGATCACGAAGGCGGATTTTGACGGCTGGGTCGAGCAGCGCGGCTCGAAGTTCTTCACCACGTGGGATGCGGCCTATACGCCGATGATCTCGACCTTCGACAAGAACCAGCCGCCACAGCGCGGCGGGTGGTTGACGGCGAAATCCGGCAAGGGCACATGGACGTACTTTGCCTACGCCCTGCATCGACAGTTGCCGTACGGTGTCTCGGGTGCGTACCGAATTACGGCAAACCTGCTGGCCCTTGGGAAAACGCCGAAATGATGTGGTCTATTGTCCGGTCACATTGCGCGCGATGAAGGCCTTGACCATCTCGCGCGCGCGGTCGGTTTGCGGTCCCGGGGCGGCCACCCATTCATGCACCGAGCCCTCGAAGACGTGGAAGTCCACCGCGCCGCCGGCCGCCTTGTAGGTCTCCGCGAATTTCTGCTGGATGGCGGGCAGCATGTTGTCGTCGAGCGCGCCCTGCATGATCAGCATCGGCACCAGCGAGATCTTCTCGTGGCGTTCGAGGATCTCCTGCGGATTGCTTTCGTGAATCGTGTCCCACGGCTTGAAGTAGGCCGTGTGGTTGGCGACCATGGCGTCGCGCTTCAGCTTCTCGGCGTTCTGGTAGCGCGCGTAGGGGTTGCTGATCGGCGAGCGCATGGCGAGGTAGGCCACCGTAGCATCGGGCAAACCTCCCGCCGTCGCACTGCGTGCTTCGGCGGGCAAGGAAGGTTTGCCCTCACCATCAGTGAGGGGGATGGCGTTGTAGCGCGGGTCGTGCGGACGCATGGCCAGTAGTTCGGCGACGTGGCCGCCGCTGGAACTGCCGTAGATGCCGATCTTCGACGGATCGCCGTTCCACGATGGCGCTTTCCATTTGAGCCAGCGCACGCCGTAGTTGGCGTCCTGCACCGACGCCGGGTACGGCGCTTCCGAGGCCAGCGTCAGGTCGATGGCAACCACCAGCACACCACTGGCCGCAATCGCGCGGTCCATCGGTTCTTCCGCCTTGCGATCCTTGGCGTTCCACGCCCCGCCGTGCAGATCCAGCAGGGTGGGGAAGGGCCCGGGACCCTTGGGCTGATAGACGCGGGCCATCAGCATGCGCCCGGCGGTGTTGCGATGGAATTCAACCTCGCTGACGGAGACCTCGAACTTCGCCGCGGGATCGTAGCCGGCGACGGCTTCCGCCTCCGCACGAAGCGCTTCGGCGGACAAGAAAGCCGTCGCCCCCCAATCTGACGCTAGCAATGTGGCCACGATCATGGCAGTGATCTTCATGAGATCTCCTTGCGTGAAGATACCGCAAGGGTAAGATACGCGCCATGACCATGGACAACCTTTCCCGTGTCGCGTTTGGAGTGGGTCTCTTGGTGGCGACCGCGGTCCCCGTGGCCACGGGCCAGGCGCCGGCGCCCGCACCCGAACAGCCCGTGGGCATGTGCCCGGCCGGCACGACCCTTCCGGATCCCGCCTCGCTGCCGATGTGGAACGGCTGGGGGAACGACACGGCGAACACGCGATTCCAGAACGCCAAGGCTGCGGGACTCTCTGCGGCCGACGTGCCCAAGCTCACGCTGAAGTGGGCCTTCGGCTTCGCCGGCGCCACCTCCGCGTCGGGCCAGCCCACCGTGGCGTCCGGCCGCGTCTTCGTCGGCAACACCAACGGCTTTGTCTATTCCCTCGACGCGAAGACCGGCTGCACCCACTGGACGTTCAAGGCCGATGGCGGCGTGCGCACCGCGATCAGCATCGCGCGCGTGGCAGTCGATGGCGCGCCGCGCACGATCGCGATGTTCGGCGACATTCGCGCCACCGCCTACGGCGTCGATGCGCAGACCGGCGCGCTGATGTGGAAGCTCAAGGTCGATGACCACGCCTCCGCACGCGTCACCGGGGCGCCGGCCTACGCCAACGGCCGCGTCTACGTGCCGGTGTCGTCGATCGAAGAGGTGGCGGGAGCGCGTCCCAACTATCCGTGCTGCACGTTCCGCGGCAGCGTGGTGGCGATCGACGCCGTCACCGGCAAGCAGATCTGGAAGTCCTACATGATCCCGGAGGCGCCGGCGATTACCGGCAAGACCTCGACCGGCACGGCGATCTGGAAAACCGCGGGCGCCGCGATCTGGACGTCGCCGACGATCGATCTCGCGAAGAACACCATCTACGTCGCCACCGGCAACGCCTACACCTCGCCCGCGGCGCCGAACAGCGACGCGGTGGTGGCGCTCGACATGACGACCGGCGCCATCCAGTGGTCGTCGCAGGTCACGCCGAACGACGTGTTCGTGATCGGCTGCAAGCCCGGCGTCGAGAACTGCCCGGACGAGGTGGGGCCGGATTTTGATTTTGGCAACTCGCCGATCCTGCGGGTCCTGCCGGGCGGCCGGCGCGTGCTCACGCTCGGGCAGAAGTCCGGCGTGGTCTACGGCCTCGCTCCCGACGAGAAGGGCAAGATCATCTGGCAGTTCCGCGCCGGCAAGGGCGGCGCGCTGGGCGGCATCGAATGGGGCTCCGCGGCCGACGAGCAGAACGTCTACGTTCCGGTGTCGGACGTGCTGGAGCCATCAGAGAAAGCGGGTGGCCTGTACGCGATCAAGCTCGCCACCGGGGAGCAGGTGTGGCACACGCCGGCGCCCGCGCTGCCGTGCACGCAGGGTCCGGGCTGCACCGGCGCCCAGTCCGCCGCGATCAGCGTGATGCCCGGAGCGGTGTTCTCCGGATCGATCGACGGCCACTTGCGCGCGTATTCCACCACCGACGGCAAGATCATCTGGGACGTCAACACCATGCAGCCGTTTGAAACCGTGAATGGCGTCAAGGCCCAGGGCGGATCGATTGACTCAGCCGGTCCGGTGATCGCCGGCGGGTTGGTGCTGACCAATTCCGGTTACGGCCAGTGGCGAGGGAAGCCCGGCAACGTTCTTCTCGCGTACGGCTTGCCTTAGACACTACTGACGATAACCACGGAGGACACGGAGGACACGGAGCAATTCTTGGAAAGACCAGTGATGCTAAGCGGCTTTGGTCTTCCCAAAACTTCCTCCGTGGTCTCCGTGTCCTCCGTGGTTGACGTCGTAAGAGGAAATGATGACAGCGGCTCGCATCGGGTTGACGATCGTCCTTCTCGTGTCGGCCGCCGTTCAGCCGGACGCGCAACCGCCGGCCCGCGGAGAATGGCGGGCCTACGCCGCCGACCTGGCCAGCACCCGCTACTCGCCGCTCGATCAAATCAATGCCGCCAATTTCGACACACTCGAAGTCGCCTGGCGCTTCAAGACCGACAACCTGGGTCCGCGGCCGGAGTTCCAATACGAAGGCACGCCGCTCATGGTCAATGGCGTGCTGTATGCCACCGGCGGCAGCCGGCGCGCCGTGGTCGCGCTCGATCCGGAAACCGGCGAGCAGTTGTGGATGCACTCGGTGCGGGAGGGCGCCCGCGCCTCGAACGCGCCGCGCCAACTGTCGGGACGAGGCTTGTCGTATTGGACCGACGGGCGCGAGGAACGCATTCTTTACGTCACCCCGGGATACCAACTGGTCGCGCTCGACGCGAAGACCGGAAACCAGGTTCCGGGTTTCGGTAAAGACGGCCTGGTTGATCTCAAGCTCGACAACGATCAGGAGATCGATCCGCTCGGCGGTGACATCGGCCTCCACGCCACGCCCCTCGTCGTCAAGAACGTGGTGATCGTCGGTGCCGCGTTTGGAACCGGAGCCAATCCGAAGAGCGCGCGGGCGGTGAAAGGGAACATCCGTGGCTTTGATGTGAAGACCGGCAAGCGGCTCTGGATCTTCCACACCATTCCACGGCCTGGCGAGTTCGGCAACGACACGTGGAACGAGGGCTCGTGGTCGTACTCCGGCAACACCGGCGTGTGGGCGCAGATGTCGGCTGACGAAGAACTGGGCCTGGCCTACCTGCCGATTGAATCGCCGACCGGCGACTATTATGGGGCGCAGCGCCCGGGCAACAACCTGTTTGGCGAGAGCCTGGTGGCGGTCGATATCCAGACCGGCGTGCGCAAGTGGCACTACCAGTTTGTGCATCACCCGATCTGGGACATGGACCTGCCGTGCGCGCCCATCCTCGTGGAGGTGCCGATCAATGGCCGCATGATCAAGGCCATCGCCCAGCCCTCGAAGCAGTCGTTCCTCTACGTGCTCGACCGCGCCACAGGTGAGCCCATCTGGCCGATTGTGGAACGTCCCGTCGAAAAGGGTAGCGTCCCGCGTGAGTACTACTCACCGACGCAACCGTTTCCCACCAAGCCGCCGGCCTACGAGCGGCAGAGTGTGTCTGTCGACGACTTGATCGACTTCACGCCGGAACTGCGCGCTGAAGCGATTGAACTGGCGAAGAAGTACACGATGGGCTCGCTGTTCAATCCTCCCGTGGTCAGCAAACTCGAGGGTCCGCTTGGCGCGCTCACCAGGTCAACGTCCGGCACGAATTGGAAGGGCGGATCGTACGATCCCGAGACGCACGTGGTCTATGTGTCGTCGACGGGCGCCATCGCCTCGTATGGACTGGTGCCACCGCCCCAGGGATTCTCGGAGATGGCCTACATTTCCGGCAACGCGATCACCGGTCCACGTTTGACCGCCGGTGCCGGCTCCGCCGCCGGCGGCGGCAATGCGAATCTCGCCGCCCAGCGATCGGGTGGCGGCGCGCCCGCACCGGCCGCGGCCGGAGACGGCGGCGGCGTCCTGAGTGTCCGCGGATTACCGCTGGGAAAACCTCCCTACGGCAGTCTGACCGCGATCGACCTCACGAAGGGCGACATCCTCTGGAGCGTGCCGCACGGCGACACACCAGACAACATCAAGAACCACCCGGCGCTCAAGGGTTTGAATATCCCCAACACCGGCCGGCCCGGATTGGTCGGGACGCTCGTCACCAGGACATTGCTGGTGGCCGCGGACGCGGCCGTCGGTATCCAGGCGAACGGCCTGCGAGGCGCGATGTTGCGCGCCTACGACAAGGCCACCGGCAAGCGCGTCGGCGCCGTGTTCATGCCGGCGGCGGAAGGCGGTTCACCGATGACCTACATGGTCAACGGCCGCCAGTACATCGTCATCGCGATCGGCGGCGGCAACTATTCTGGTGAGCTGTTGGCGTTCAAGCTCCCAGGCTAACGCGCCAAGCTACCGCTGAATCCTGGCAGCCTTGTCGCTGGTCGTGGTCGGCGCCTTCAGCGACACCGGCTGCACGAACGCGCCGTTGCCGGCCGAATCCCATACCGCAAATCGCACCCAGGCCTTGCCTGTCGCGTCGAACGGAATCGCGAAGTGCCTGGTCCCGAACGGCGCCAGGTCGGTGGCCGAAATCACCTGGCGGTCGACCTTCTTGCCGTCGCCCCAGACGACTTCGACGAAGTTCAGCGGAAATGTCCAGTCGATGTCCGCGGCAATCGTGCGCTGGTTGCCCGTGCCGTTGACGCCGTAGTTCCGAATAAGAATTTCTCCTGTCGTCGCGAAGAAGTTTCCGTCGCGCAGCGACTTCAGAACCGGGCTGTAGTCGTCGTTTGGTCCAGGGGTTCGATCGATCTTCAGGTAATTCACGGGAAAGTTCGCGTAGAGATCGTCTTCGGGGCCCTTCCGATAGGTGTCGATATCGGCGATGAGATACTTCGGCCGGCTGCCGAGGTTCGCGTACATGTTGTTCATCGTATCGATGGCGTCGAAGCACCGCCATTCGCACATGCGCGATTCCGAGTTGTCCTGGCCCATGCCGGGCTTGAATGCCACACCCAGGTAGCGGTCGTCCTTGACGTACGGCTTGTCGAAGATCAGGTCCGGATACCCCGTCGTGTTCTTGGTGCGTGGGTGTGCGTGGTACCAATACGCACCCTCGGCATCCATCATCGCCTGCACGTCGGCGGCACTGCCGGTGTGGTAGACCTTGCCGTAGCCGGGCACGTCCTCCACGAAGGGCTGGCCTGGTTGCCGCACCTTGGTCCAGTACACATCTTTCGGCCAGAGGATGTTGTAGTGTCCGCCGAAATACGCGCTCGGCTCTTCCCAAGGCACCACGAGGAAGTCCTGGTCCGAGGCGCGCCGCGAGGCCTCGAAGTAATCCTTCTGCTCCGGGAGGCGCAGCGGTCCGGGGTCGTTGCCATGCAGCTCGAAATGGAAATCGCTGAGGCCGATGATGTTCAGTCCGAGCGACTTCATCGCGACGAGATCCTGGAAGGGCGTGTCGAGCGATCCGGAGGCGCGCTGCCTGCCGGTGAAGTCGAGGTGGAAGTGGTTGACGAAGGTCTTGTAGCCGGGGATGGGCTTGAACGTGTCGCCGCGCGTGAAGGCCATGACGGCCTGGCGGGCCGGCTCCCCGGCCTCGGGACTCGCGTAGAAATACACGCCCATCCGTTGCACGGTCCCTGGCGGCGCATTGTAGAGCGTGAAGTTCTGCACGTATCGCGGCTCGTCTTCGCGCTCGGGGAAGCCGACGCCGATGCCGAATGTCCCTTCGGCGTCCTTTCGATACCAGACGTAGCCGAGATTGGTGTCCTTCTCCCGAGTGAAGAAGAAGGTGTGGGGCGGGGGGAATGCCGCCAGCGCGCCGCTCGCGCCTTCGGCCACGATCAGGCGGTTTTGCGCCCTGACGCGAGCCACCGAGGCATTGATGATGCCGCCCAGGCGATTCTCCTGGGGATGACCGCCGGTGTCGCGCCAGGTTACGCGCGGCGTCAGGTCGGTCGTGAGCCCTTTCAGTCCTCCGTCATACTTGTAGGCGACCCATTTCTCGTTGGTCGTGGCGGCCGCGTCCATGCGCAGGAGGTTGGTGCCCTTGTAGACGGTGAACTGGAGGTCGCCGGCGAAGCTTCCCAGCGTCAGACCAGGGAAGGACACCATGAGGCTGGCGCCGTCGGTCTTCACGCTGCAGGACCCGGTCTTGAACGACGACGTGGCGCGGTGAATCTCGGACGGGGTCCGCTGCGGCCCCTGCGTCCGGTTGGGTTGCAGCGCCTGGACGGGATCGTTGGCGGGGATCGGCGTCGCTCTTTCCTGGGCGCGGTTGAACGCCGCTTCGTCCTTCATCTCCTGGCTGCCCGGCAACACCAGTGGTGCGTCCCAGAACGCATACCACCGGTTCTTGTCGATCACTTCCTGTGTCAACTCGATACCGGCCGCACGCAGGGGCCCCGCCTGATCGTTGCCCATGCGGCGGACGCCGGTGACCACCTGGTATTCAGGGGTGAGGTTCTTGCCCAGAGTGACCCACTGTCCTGCGGCCTTCATGACGGACAGTTCGCGGATCACCGGCTGGCCGCCCTCCACTCCATACCGCGCTCGCAGTCCGGCGCCGTTCTGCCCGGACCAGGACACGACGAGGGTGTCCTTCTCCATCGCCGCGGTCAGGCCCGGCGCCGCCTTGTACTGCGACAGGTTGCACGTCAGTGAGTCCGCAAACAACACCGGCACCGGAGAAAACGACGAGATGGGCGAGATCAGCCCAAGGGTGGCTGAAGCGGCCACCGCCAGCGCAGTCGACACGACGAAGGTCCTAACGGTCATGGGCAACTCCATCCGATACGAAACACGGCTGACGGATAACGACGACAGACTAGCAGAAGACGGTCAGGCCGCCGACGGTGTCGTGCGGCCCTCCGCCGTGTCAAGTGCGCGGGCGGGTGCCGGGTCCGCCGGTTCGCCGTCGAGGATGCGGCCGACGCGTTCCACGTCGAGCGCGCCATCCCACCTGGCGACCGCCAGCGTGGCCACGCCATTGCCGATCAGGTTCGTGATCGAACGCGCTTCGGACATGAACCGGTCGACGCCGATCAGCAGCGTGAGTGCCGCGATTGGAATCGAGGGAAACGCTGCCAGGGTCGCCGCCAGGGTGATGAAGCCACCGCCGGTGACGGCCGCCGCGCCCTTGGACGTCAGCATCAACATGGCCAGCAACCCGAGTTGCTGGCTGATCGACATGTGCACGCCACACGCCTGGGCCAGGAACATCGCGGCCATGGTCATGTAGATCGAGGTGCCATCGAGGTTGAACGAGTAGCCGGTGGGCACGACCAGCCCGACGACCGGCTTCGAGCATCCCAGCCGTTCGAGCTTGCCCATCAATCGCGGCAGGGCGGTTTCCGACGACGACGTGCCGAGCACGATCAGGATCTCCTCGCCGATGTACCTCAGGAACTTCCACAGGCTGAAGCCGACGACCGCGGCGACGGCGCCGAGCACCACGAAGATGAAGAACGCGCAGGTGATGTAGACGCCGGCCATCAGCTTGCCGAGCGAGAGCAGCGTGCCGATGCCGTAGCGCCCCACGGTGAACGCCATCGATCCAAACGCACCGAGCGGCGCGAGCCTCATCACGAGACTCACGATGTCGAACAGGGCATGCGACAGCATCGCGAAGGTGTCGACGAGCGGCCGCACGGGCCGGCCCAGCCGGAGCAGCGCGATCCCGAACAGAATCGAGATCAGCAGCACCTGCACCACTTCGCCCTGTGAAAACGCACTCACCATCGTGTCGGGGATGATGTGCAGGATGAAATCCACCGGCGCCAGCTGCTTCGATGCCGTCGCATACGCCGATACCGATTGCACGTCGGCGGTCAGCGGGTCGAACTTGATCCCCTCGCCCGGCTTCAGCAGGTTCACGACGATGAGCCCGATCGCGAGCGCGACGGTGGAGATGGCTTCGAAGTAGACGAGCGCGCGCAGGCCGATGCGGCCCACTTCCTTCATGGCGCCCATCTGCGCGATGCCCACGACCACCGTCGTAAAGACGACGGGAGCAATCAACATCCGGACAATCTTGATGAAACCATCGCCGAGCGGCTTCATGGCCACCGCCTGTTCCGGCGAGACCAGGCCGAACAGGACGCCGAGCGCAATCCCAGCCAGGACCTGGATGTAGAGATTGCTAACGAGGTGTCGTGGGCGCATGGTCGATGTTCTGGCCTAGGAGCGTGTCTGAGTAATCTGCGTCATCTGCGGCCTAGGGAAACGTCATTATCGAAGACCGGGTAGGTCGGTGATGTCGCAAATTGTCGCGGGCCGCAGATGACGCAGATGACGCGGACCAGCTCCTGGCCTAGCGGGAAAGTTCGCGCTCGCGGTAGTATCGGGCCGCGCCGTCATGCAGCGGAATGGGCGTGGCCGGCGCTTGATCGATGTCCATCGAGCTCAGCGCGCCTCGCTCCGACAGCCCCTCAAGGGACGCAAACAGCTGCTTGGTCAGGTTGTAGACGAGGCGCTCGTCGAGATCGCTACGGCAAATCAACACGCCGTCAATCCCGATGGTGTGCACGGGCGTCGCGATCCCCGGATACATCGCCGCGCTAATCACGGTCAGCTTGAGGAACGGGTATTCGCGGCGCAGGCGGTTGACGGCGACCCCCTCGATCGGCACCAGACGCGCGCCGCTGTCGATCGCCCGGCGCAGCGAATCCGACTGATTGATGGCGTTGTCGAACATCGCGTCGAGTGTGCCGTCCAGCAGGCGCGTCGCCGCGTCCTGGAAGTCGATCGTCTCGATCTGAACGGCGGACGGCTCCAGTCCGTAGGCCCGCAGGATCAGGTTGGCCGTCAGGACCGTACCGCTGCCCGGTGGACCGAGGCCGATGCGCCGTCCCCGCAGGTCACCTGGCCCGCGGACCGGGAGGCCGGCGCGCACGACGAGCGCCACCGGCGTCACCTGCAGCACGGCCATGGCGCGCAGGCGTTCGAACGGCTTGGAGGCGGGCGTCAGCTGGCCACTGAAGGCGATATACGCCACGTCGGCGAAGGTCAGCCCGAGGTCGGCGCTGCCCGCCTGCAGCGCCTCGACATTCGACACCGCGCCGGAACTTGGAACCGTTTCGATCTCGACCCCGGGAATGGTTCCCGCGAGCGCCATCGCCAACTGCTCACCGAGTGGAGAAAACCCTCCGCCTGGCTGACCCGTGATCAGCCGAATGCGCTTCGGCGACGCCGGCACCGGGGCCGGCGGACGGCACGCGCAGGCGCCGCCGGCGACCCACCCGCACAACAGGATCGCCGCAAGCCGCTGTGGCACGGGCTGGTTTCCCGCAGGCCCTAACGCGCCGCCGGCGAAGGGTTCAACTTCACCGGCTGCGCCAGGGCGCCGTTACCAGCCGTGTCCCAG
>JBDTMB010000062.1:0-17235 GCA_039934485.1 Vicinamibacterales bacterium | reverse complement strand
TGGGGCTGCCGATGCCCTCCACTTCGGCGCCGAGATCGAGCAGCAGCCGCGCCATCACCTCGACGTCGGCGATCCGCGGCACGTTCGACAGCGTGCACCATTGGTCGGTCAGCAGGCACGCCGCCATCAGCGGGAGGGCGGCGTTCTTGTTGCCTTCGACATTGACGCGGCCTTCGATGCGGCGCCGGCCCTCAATGACTAATGTGCTCACAATTCACCCAGCGTCATGATCTCATCTCGCAGGACGACGCCGAAGCGATCTTTCACGGCGGCGCGGCATTGTTCGACCAGGGCCTTGATGTCGGCGGCGGTGGCGCTGCCCTGATTGATGATGAAGTTGGCATGCGTCGGCGACACGCGCGCGCCGCCAAGTTCGACGCCCTTGAGCCCCGCCCGATCCACCAGCGCCCCGGCCGATGGCGGAATCCCCTCCGGAATGCGATCCCGGGCGGGGTCGGGGTTCATGAAGATGCAGCCGGCGCTCGGCGACTCGAGCGGCTGGGAGCGCTTGCGAAAGGCGAGGGATTCCCGCGCCACCGCGCGCAAGGCCGCGGGATCGGCGCCGGGCGTGGCCCTGAATGCCACCCACACCACGATCTCGCCGGTCCGTTTGAGGCGGCTGTCGTCGTAGGCAAACTCCATGCGATCCGCGCCGGCTTGCAGGAGCGTCCCGTCGATCCGCACCAGCCGCACGCTTTCGATCGCGTCACCGATGTTGGCCTGCTTCCAGTGCGCGTTGCCGAACACCGCGCCGCCCACTGTGCCCGGCGTGCCGGCCCACGCCTCGAACCCGGCGTAGCCGTGATTGATCGTCCAGCGGACGAGCCCGTTGATGGTGACCGACGCGTCGGCCCGCACGAGTCGATCGCCGATCGGGGAAATGTTTCCGCCGCGCGCACGAATCACGAGCCCGCGGATGCCGCGATCGGCGATCAACACGTTTGACCCGCCGCCGAGCATCGTCACCCTGACTCGATGCGCGTGCGCGGCCTTCACCGCGTCCACGATTTCTTCGGCGGCGTGCGTTTCGATGAATATGTCGGCCGGACCACCGACCTTGAAGGTGGTGAACGGCGCGAGCGGCACGTCCACGCGCACGCGCTCCGGACCGAAACGGGCGATGAGCGCCGCCAGCAGTTCCTTCATCACGCTCCCCGCAGGCCGGAATGGCGGAGCAGCTGACGCTCGCGGGCGATCAGGGCCCCCACCGCGTCCTGCCGCGTGCAGGCGACAAATTCCACGAAGTCCCCCGGGGCCAGCTGTCCCGCCAGGGGGAGATCCGCGGAGATCACATAGCCGATTTTTGGATAGCCACCCGCCGTTTGATGATCGGCCATCAACAGGATCGGCTCGCCGGCGCCGGGCACCTGGATGGCTCCCATTCCGACCGGCTCCGAAATCGGTTCACCGTCGCGCGACCGCACCAGCGGGGGGCCTTCAAGGCGATAGCCCATCCGGTTCGAGCGCGGCGAGACCCGAAAACTGACCGACGACAGCGCCTGGAACGCTTCGGGCGCAAACCACTCGTCCTGTGGACCGCGCATGACGCGCAACCTGGTCCGGCCGCCAGTCGGCAAAGTCAGGCCAATCGACTTGCGCGCCGGCACCACCGGGGCGCCTTCGTCAATCGGCAAGCGATCGCCCGCTGCCAGCGCCCGGCCCTCGAGCCCGCCAATGTGGCTGACCAGGTGCGTGGCGCGGCTGCCAAGGACGGGCGGCGTCTTGAGGCCGCCGGCAACCGCGAGATACGCCCGCGCGCCCTGGTGCAGCCGCCCGAATCGGAGTCGCTGGCCATGCGACACCGCCACCGACGCGCCGATCGGCACCAGCCGGCCCTCGCAGGCCACGTCAAACTGCGCGCCCGCAATGGCAATGGTCGTGTCAGTCTCAAATTCAATCTCCGGACCGATCAAGGTGACTTCGATCGTCGCCGCATCCGGCTCGTTGCCGACGAGCTGATTCGCGAGCCGATGCGAAAACACATCCATCGGCCCGGCCACCGAGACGCCTGAGGCCTGGTGGCCGAACCGTCCCAGGTCCTGCACGGTCGACAACAACCCGGGCCTCAGGATCACGAGGGCCATCAGGCGGCCCCCCGGTGAGCGACGAACCGCACCAGGTCGCCGGGCGCCAGCAGACTGGCGGGCGTGCGCCCGGGGTCGAACATCTTCGCCGGCGTGCGGCCGATCAACTGCCAGCCGCCCGGGGTTTCGATCGGATAGACGCCGGTCTGCTCGCCGGCGATCCCCACCGAGCCGGCGGGCACGCGCTCGCGCGGCACGCGATGGCGCGGCATGACGATCGACGGATCGACGCGCCCCATGTAGGCAAAGCCAGGCACGAACCCGAGCATGTAGACGCGATAGATGCGGCCGGTGTGCTTCGCAATCACGTCAGCCGGCGAACAGCCGCAGGCGTCGGCCACGGCGTCAAGGTCGGGACCGCCGGCGCCACCGTAGGCGACTTCGATCTCGGTGACCGGACGATCGGGGAGCGCCTCGATCGACGGCAGGTCCCGCGACGCCTCATCGATCGCGCGCTCGAGCGCGACAAGATCCACTTGCAGCGGATCGAAATGGATGCCCACCGTGCAATACCCCGGCACGATGTCGCGAATGCCGCGGCCGCCCCGCGCCCGCAGCCGCCGCGCCAGCACGATCGCGCGCTCGTTGACCACGGGATCAATCGTGTCGCCACACTCGACCAGCAACATCGAATCACCGCAGGACCGGATACGCATTCCTTATTGGTTATTGGTTATTGGTTATTGATTATTGATTATTGATTATCGAGGGCATTCACTAACTTCTTGTGAATGCCGCCGAAGCCGCCGTTGGACATGATCACGATGAGATCGCCCGGCGCGGCTTCCGCCGCCAGGGCAGACACGATGGCCTCGACATCCGGCAGGTGCCGCGCTCCGACGCCGGCGCGTTTGACGTCGGCGACCAACTGATCCTCGGACAAGCGTTCCGCCGCCGGCAGCGACGATCGGAACACCGACGCCAGCACGACCTCGTCGGCGCCGGCAAACGCCCTGGCAAAATCATCCTGGAACACCCGCCGGCACGACGAGGCCGAGCGCGGCTCGAACACCGCCCAGATCTTCCGGCCGGGCGAGGCACGGCGCAGCGCCCGCAGCGTTTCCGCCACGGCCGTCGGATGGTGCGCAAAATCGTCGTAGACCGTGATGCCGCGCGACTCGCCGACGATCTCCAGGCGGCGTTTCACGCCCTTGAACCCGGCGAGGCCGTGGCGGAGCGCACCGACGTCGAGGCCCAGGTCGGCGCCCACTGCAATCGCGGCGAGGGCATTGCGCACGTTATGGTCGCCAAGCAGCGGCATGACAAACACACCGTGATCGCGTGAGCCCTGCAACACGCGAAACCGCGTTGCCGCGCCCGTCTCGATCTCGACGGCGCGCCAGTCGGCGCCTGCCGACAATCCAAACGTCTGCACGCGGCTCTTCGCCAGGGGGGCCAGCGCCGCGGCATCGGGACTGTCCACGCCAAGCAGGGTCAGCCCCTTGCGCGGCACCAGGTTGACCAGGCGGCGAAACGCCAGCCGCACGGCGTCCAGGTCGGGATAGATGTCCGCGTGATCGAACTCGATGTTGTTGATGACGGCGAGGTCGGGGAGGTACTTCAGGAACTTCGCGGTCTTGTCGAAGTAGGCGCTGTCGTATTCATCGCCTTCGATGACAAACGCCTTGCCCTTCCCCACCCGGTAGCTGGCGCCATCGGCGCCGAAGTTTCTCGCAATGCCGCCAACCAGCACCGTCGGATCAGCACCGGCCGCCGTCAACAACCAACCTGCCAGCGCGGTCGTGGTGGTCTTGCCGTGCGTGCCCGCGATCACGATCGATTGCGCGTTCCACAACCACTGGTCGCGGATGGCCTCGGGCAGCGAGGTGTATCGCAGATTGCCGTCGAGGACGGCTTCAAGCTCCGGGTTGCCGCGGGAAATCGCATTACCGACGACCACCAGATCGATGGGACCGGCGACGTGCTCGGGCCGGTAGCCCTCGAGCACGGTGATGCCCTCGGCGGCCAGGAAGTCGCTCATCGGCGGGTAGACGTGCTCGTCGGACCCGCTCACGTCCAGTCCCTGGTGCTTGAGGAGCGCGGCCAGCGTCGCCATGGCGGTGCCGCACACGCCAATGAGGTGAACCCTCACGATGCCACCGCGGCTTGTTCGACGACCAGGGCGGCCGAGGGCCCGCCGGTGACCCGCGTGCGGACCCCCAGCGGCAGCGTCCACGTCGCGCCCACGGTGTGGCCGGACGGGAAACCAAAGAGGACCGGGCCGTTGAATCCCGTGGTGAATTCCCGCAGCACGTCGCGTATCGCGGGCTCGCCGCCGGGTTCGCCGCACTTGACGAATTCGCCGAAGACGATCGCCCCGGCGCGGGCGAGGATGCCGGCCTGGGCGCACTGCGTCAGCATGCGGTGCACCCGATACGGGCGCTCGGCGATGTCCTCGAGAAACAGCACGGCGCCGTCCGGCACCTGGTACGCCCACGGCGTCCCAAGCAGCGACACCATCTGTGTCAGCGTGCCGCCGATCAACAGGCCGCTGGCCTCGCCTGGATGGAGGGTCTCGAGCTGGTCGGGCCGCATCTCGCCGGCAGGTTCGGCGCTCATGACGACCCGCCGGAAGGAATTCTCGTCGTAGCCGTCGGCGCCCTTCGAGATCCGGCGATCGATCATCGGGCCGTGAATCGCCGTGAGGCCGTGCCGAAGATAGAAGCTCAGCACCGCCGTGATGTCGCTGTATCCAATCAATGCCTTGCGGGCCGAACGCATCAACGACGCGTCCAGCAGCGGCAGCACCTGCGCGCTACCGTAGCCGCCTCGCATGGCGATGAGCGCCGCAATCGAGGGATCGCGCCACGCCTGGTGAATGGCGCCGGCCCGCGTGTCGGCGGAGCCGGCGACAAAGCGCTCCCGCGCAAACACCGATTCGTCGTACACCGCCTCGAGGCCGAGCCGTGCCAGTTCGGCGACGCCGCCTTCCAGTTCCTCGGGAGCAAACGGGCTGGCGGGCGCGACCAGCGCGACCCGATCGCCGGACTTCAGCTGACGCAGCCGGATCACAGGAACGCCGCCATTTCGGCGGCCACCACCTGGTGCTCTTCGCGGCCCAGGATGGATCGCATCTCGCGCAACCTGGCGCGTGGCGCCGGACGGTTCCCCATCAGGAAACGTTCCTTCACCCTCCGCAACCGCGCAAATGCATCGTCCACCCGCGTTGCGGGAATCCGCCCCGACTCGACCGACCGCACGAGGGCTTCGAGCGTCCGGCCCTGCAGATCGATGTCGCCGCTGCACACCAGCACCGCGTCACAGCCAGCCCGGATGGCCTCAACGGCGGCTTCTGGAACCTCGTAGCGGGCACTCACGGCCTTCATCTCGAGATCGTCGCTCAGGATCACGCCGTCGTAGTGAAGCTCGTCGCGCAACAACGCCTGCACCACGTCCGGAGACAACGTGGACGGCCGAAACTCGTCGATCGCAGGCACCAGCACGTGGGCGGTCATGATGAACGCCACCTGCTCCGCGATCGCGGCGCGGAACGGCTCGAACTCGATCGCGCGGAGACGATCCGGCCCGTGCTCCACCAGCGGCAACTCGTGGTGCGAGTCGGTGCTGGTGTCTCCGTGCCCGGGAAAATGCTTGCCGCAGGCCGCCACGCCGGCGCCTTGCAGCGTCCTGATGATGATCCGCGCGAGCCGCCCCACGTCCTCGGCGCGCTCGGCCAACGCCCGGTCGCCGATGATCGGGTTCGTCGGATTGGTGTGAATGTCGAGCACCGGCGCGTAATCGAGCGTGACCCCGACGGCTTTCAGTTCGCTGGCCAGCGCCCCGGCAAAACGCGCGGCCAGGGCGTCGCCGTCCTTGCCGGCGCGTCCGAGCGAAGCCATCGCCGGCCAGCGGGTGAAGGGCTCCTTGAGGCGGGCGACCCGGCCGCCCTCCTGGTCGACACTCACCCATGCCGGGGCGGTGCGGCCCAGCGCCTCGCTCTCCATGGCCATCTCGGCGACCTGCTCCGGCACCTCGATGTTGCGGCTGAACAGGATGATGCCGCCCAGGTCGAACTCCCGGGCCAGCGAGCGGAACTCCACCGGCAGCGTGGTGCCGGGAATGCTGCCGATCAGAAATTGTCCGATATCGCGTCGCGTGGCCAACGGCATGGTGTGTAACGAGAATTATAATTGCGTCGTGCGTATCTCTGCGTCCGCTCCGACGCGAATTGATCTCGCTGGCGGCACCATCGACATCTGGCCTCTCTACCTCTTTCATCCTGGCGCGCAAACCCTCAACGCCGCCATCAGCCTGCGCGCGCGTGCGTGGATCGACCCGCGCGACGACCATCGCATCGAGCTGGTGTCGGAGGACACGAACCGGCGCGTCGAGCTGGACGCCGGCGAGCTCCGCGAGGACCCGACCCTGCCCCTGCTTGGCCGCCTGGTCGATCGCTTTGGCGCCACCGGCCTGCGGTTGACGACCCGTGGCGAGTCGCCGGCGGGCGCCGGCATCGCCGGCTCGTCGGCCCTGAATGTCGCCGTGTGCGGCGCGCTGGCCCGTTTTATCGGCCTCCAGCTGGCGCCCGAGGCCCTCCTCGACATCGCCAAGGACGTCGAAGCGCAGGTGATCGGCGTCCCCACCGGGTTGCAAGACTATCGGCCGGCGATGTACGGCGGGATTGCGGCCCTCGAACTCGAAGCCGGCTGCGCGCGGCGCGTCCCCCTCGAGGTCGACCCGCGCGAACTCGCCCGCCGCATCGTCCTGTGCTACACCGGCGAGCCGCGCAATTCCGGCACGAACAACTGGGAGATCACCAAGCGCCACATCGACGGCGACCGCCACGTCTTCGACTGCTTCGAGCGGATTCGCGATACCGCCACGGCCATGCGCGCGGCGCTCACCGCGGGGGACTGGGAGGCGACGGCGCGGAGCCTGGCGATGGAATGGGAAAACCGCAAGCAGCTCGCGCCGGGGGTCACTACAGCCGCGATTGACGCGTTGATCGCCCGCGCCCTCGCCGCGGGGGCGCAGGCGGCAAAGGTCTGTGGCGCCGGCGGCGGCGGGTGCCTGTTTTGCCTGGCGCCACCCGGGCATGTCGATGCGGTGCGCGCCGCGCTGGCCGCCGGCGGTGCCCGCATCCTCGACTTCACCATCGAAACGACGGGCCTCGAGGTCGTCACGACGTGATGCTCGATAACGCGGCAGTGGCGCGAGTGCTGTCAGAAATCGCCGACTTCCTCGAGTTGCGGGGCGACAATCCGTTCAAGATCCGCGCTTACCGCAACGGCGCCGACATCGTCGGCCATGCGGCAGAGGCGGTCGCGGGGATGGACGACGTGGCGCTGCGCGCCTGGCCGGGCATCGGGAAGGACCTGGCCATCCGCATTCGCGACATCGCCGCCACGGGCGATTGCGAGATCCGGCGGGAGCTGCTCAAGGAATTCCCCGCGACGCTGCTGGAGGTGATGCGGCTGCAAGGCGTGGGGCCGAAGACGGTGTCGATGCTGTATCGGGAGTTGCGCATCAAGAGCCTCGACGACCTGGCCGAGGCGGCCAAGGCCGGCCGCATCCGCGGACTCAAGGGCATGGGCGCCAAGAAGGAGCAGCTGATCCTGCGCGCCATCGACGAACGGCAACGCCACGCCGGGCGGCACCTCCTCGCCGAGACCGCGACTGTCGCCGACGCCCTCATTGCCTGGCTGCAGGCGCTGGCGCCGGACGTCGAGCTCGTCGCGGTCGGCAGCCTTCGGCGCGGCGTTGAAACCAACGGCGACCTCGACATCCTCGCGGTCGGCGGCGAGACGTCGCTGATGGACACGTTCACCGCCAATCCCGCCGTCGAGCGGATCCTCGGACGCGGCGAGACCAAGGCCAGCGTCCTGCTCCGCGGCGGGTTCCAGGCCGATCTGCGGCTGGTGGCCCGCGACCAGAAGGGCGCGGCCCTCCAGTACTTCACCGGCTCGAAGGCGCACAACATCGTGCTGCGCGACCGCGCCCTCGAACGCGGCTGGCGGCTCAACGAGTACGGCTTGTTGGACCCCGAGGAGCGCGTCATCGCCGGCGACACGGAAGAAGGGATTTACGAAGCGCTCGGCATGGCCTGGGTGCCGCCCGAGCTGCGGGAGAACCGCGGCGAGATCGACGCCGCCAGCAACCGGGCCCTGCCCAGGCTGATCGAAGCCGGCGACCTTCGCGGCGACCTGCACATGCACACCACCGAAACCGATGGCCGCGACGACCTCGCGTCGATGGCCAAGGCGGCACGCGACCGCGGACTCGAATACATTGCCATCACCGATCACACGCGCTCGCTGGCGATGGCCAACGGCCTGGATGAAGAGCGCGCCCTCACCGCCGCCGCGCGCATCCGCACGTTGTCGAAGTCGCTCAAGCCGTTCACGGTGCTGGCGGGCGTGGAATGCGACATCCTCGCCGATGGCTCGATGGACCTCGCCGGCGACTGCCTTGCCGCGCTCGACATCGTGATCGCCTCCGTCCATTCCGCCCTCCAGCAGGACGAAGCGGAGATGACCGCACGGTTGATCAAGGCGATCGAGCACCCCGCGGTTGACGTCCTGGGACACGCCACCGGGCGCCTCCTGCTGCGGCGCGAAGGGTCGCGCGTGAATATCGAGAAGGTGGTCGACGCCGCCAGGGCCAACGGCGTCGCCATCGAGATCAACTCGCAGCCGCATCGGCTCGATCTCTCCGACAGTCACGCGCGGCTCGCGCGCGATCGAGGGGTCAAGCTGATGATCAACTCCGACGCGCACGACACCTCGGCGCTCGGCTACACCCGCTGGGGCGTCCTCACCGCCCGCCGCGCCTGGCTGTCGAAAGACGATGTCCTCAATACGCTGCCGGCCGGCGCGTTCCGCAAGGCCCTTCGACGAAATCGATCGAAGCCCGTATAATCCTGAGCCAACCATGGACGCGATCGCGGAAATCAAGAAGCTGTACTACGGCGCCACCAGGACCACGATCAAGGCCGACGTGGACCGCGCGATTGATTTGCTGAAGACCCTGGCGAGCGAGGAGGAGCGGGAAAAGGTCGCCGTCTACATGGACGGCCTGTCGCAGATGCGGTCGGACTGGGCTAATGCTGCTTCCCAGGGACCAGCCGCTTCTTCACGGCGAGACGCAGCGCCTCGGGCACGTTCCGGTCGGTTGAAAGGATCTTCAGGTCGCGCTCGTTGAGCCGCTGCATCAGGTTCAGGGTCATCGCCAGGGGCGTCTTGGAGTTCTTGACCAGGCTCAGCATCACGCCGTAGTTCTTCGTCCACGCCCGGTTCATGGCGATCGTCCGCAGGATGTCCTCGGACACATTGCCCATCTTCGCGAACGCTTCCACTTCGGCGTCGTTCACCTTCGGGCAGCTGAGCACGGCCGCCGCGACCATGCGATTGGGATCGCGAATCAGCAATGAGCGCATGTCACGCGTGCCCTTGAGCGCGCACTTCACTTTTTCGGGAACGGTCATGTTGGCGAGCCGCTGCGTGAAGGTCTGGGTGTCCTCGTGATCCGCCTGGGCCAGGTCGATCTCTCCGGCCAGATCGATCAACGGGTCCAGATCGTCGGGGGCCGGTGTCGCCGATGGCGCGATGCCGCGCTTGTTGAAGAACTCGCGCAACTCGGCGGGGGCGTCGGCGCGCGCCATGTGATTGGCGATCAACTCGGGAGGCAGCAGGCCCAGCGTGGCTTCGGCGATGTCGCGGACTTCACTGTCGGGGTCGGCGGCGAGGATCGCCAACAGCCCCAGCTGCTCCATTGGCTGCGGCGCAATCGCGCCCTGCGCGGCCATGATCCGCACATCCCGCGCGACTTCACCGCGCCGGAAAAAATCCAGCAGCGGAGATCGTTCCATTAGTGGCGGACCAGGAAGGCTTCGTAGTCGTCGCGGCCGATGCGGATGGACAACGGCTCACCGGAGACGCCGAGCTGGATCCCGGCCTGGCCGTTGACGCTGAACTGCACGGCGGAAGCGTTGTCGCCGGAGAGCAGGACTTCGTCGGTGAGTGCCACCTGGAAGGTTTCTCCCGCGTCGACGGTGCGGCCGACGATCTCGCGGCCATCGGCGTTCACGCGCAGCTGACATCGCGACGACACGGTCAGCGTCATCACGACGGCGCGCTGCACCGGCGGCGGCGGTTCGAGGAACCCTCCCGCCGGGACGATCTCGGGACGCCACGCGTCGGACGCGCGGACCGGCGCGGCGACCGGCCTGGCCGGCGCCGGACGCTCGGACATCGCGAAGTAACCGATGCCGGCGACCAACGGTACGATCGTGCCGACGATGGCCATCGCCCGCTGCAGGGATTCGCGCATCGGCGCGCGCGAGTCGGCCATCTCGACGTCCGCCACTGGCGGCAACTCATTGGGATTGGCGATCGAGAATTCGCGAAGGAGCTGAACCGGATCGAGACCCACTTCGACCGCCACCGCGCGAATAATCGATCGGCGGTAAATTCCCGACGGCAACACCGACAACCGATTGCTCTCGAGCGCTTCGATGGTACGCACGGATAGCTTCGTCGTCTCGGCCACTTGCTTTGGCGACAACCCCTTCGACTCGCGCGCGAGTTTCAGGCGGACAGCGGGATCGATCGGACGTTGATTAGACACAAATTAAAACATCGCTTGGGTATTTGCCAAAAACGACTCGGTTTTTTTCACGCAGATGACCAATGTTAGGTAACGCTGGCGGCGGAGTCAAACACCAAACGTAGTTTTTCGGCCTGATTCTGCACATAAGGGCCCAGATCCAATTCTCCGTCGGGAATGAACGCGCCTATCGCGGCCAGACCCTTCGCTCCCGTTTTTGCCACCAGCGCCGCATTGGAGAGACTCAAACCGCCAATAGCGACCACAGGCTGCGCTCCAGCGGCGGCGACGACCGCTGCCAGCCCGTCCCACCCTAAATATCGGCTCGGCTGCTTCGAAGGCGTAGGGCTGATGGTCCCGGCCATGAGGTACGCCGTGCCGTGGTGTCCAGAGGCCTGCTCCGGCCCGTGAATGGATTGACCGATCACAAACGACGGAGGAGCGATCGTGCGCGCGGCGCGCACCGTGAACGAATTTTCCTTGAGGTGGACGCCGGCGGCGCCGCCAGCGACCGCGACATCGAGCCGGTCGTTCACCAACAGGCGCGCGGCCGCGCCCGGCACGCGCGCGAGGATGCGCCGCACCAGTTCGAGCAATGCACCCGCTTCAAGATCGGGCTCACGCACCTGGATGTAATCGACGCCACCGGCCACCGCGCCTTCGATTTGTTCGTTGAGCAGGTCCGCCAGGTCCGCCACTCGCCCACCCATCGCGCGACCAAGCCGGCGCCGATCGGTGACGAGGCACAGGATCACTCGCCCTCGCGATGCGCCGGGCGGCTGCCCACGAGGTCAGCCAGTTCGGCCAGCGCCGCCCACATGTTGACGAGGCCAAGGCCGGTGATGCCGCCTCGCACGTAGTTGTTCACGATGAGGGCGCTCAATCCGGGCACCAGCTGCGCGAGGGAGTTGCGGTCCCAGAAGGCCGACCAGGGGATGAGCACCAGCAAGAGCCCCGTTTCGAGGAGCAGCGCAACCAACAGCAGGCGCCGGAACAGGGCTTAACCTCCGGCCTGGACTTTTGACAGGCGATCGATGCGCGCCGAGACGTCGCGGTAGCCGCCCGATTCGGACTCGAGTTCGACGAACACGGCCAGCGCCCGGGCGTGCTCGCCAAGGGTCTCGAGCGTCTGGCCGAGATCGTAGAGCAACGCGCGGCCGGCGTCCGCAGTCGGAGCCGGCGCTTCTGCCGCTCGTTCGAGCCACTCAATAGCGTGCATCGTGTCCTTGCGTTCGAGAAAGAGCCGCCCGAGCATCGACGCCGCGTCGAAACGCTGGCGCGGGGATCGGGCCGCGGCCTCCAGCGCCTTGATCGCGTCTTCGACCATGCCCATGTCCTGATACGTCAACGCCAGGGCATATTGTTCGGCGGCGCCTTCTTCGGCAGACTGCCGGCCGGCTTCGTCGCGCAGGCCGCGGAACACCTGGTCGAGGGAGCGGGGCGTCGGGCCGGCCGATTCTGGCGGCGGGATCAGTGGTAGCGCCTGCGCCGGGGCCGCGTGCGGCGTTGCCGTTTCGAGCGCCGCGGAGAGGTCGAATTCCATCGATCCCGCATCCGTGGACGTGACGCCCTCGGCGCCTTCGGTGTCTCTGTTCGCCGGAGCCGGCGGCGGAGGCGGCGGCGCGGGCCGCGGCGAAGGCGGAGTGTCGAATGTCGCGCCCTCGTTCAGGTCGAGATTGTCGGTGGCGAGGAACGGGCTTTCGCCGCTCAGGCGCTCGGCGATGATGCCGTCGGGGTCGCTTTCCCCGAGCATCACCAGCGCGCGGCGGAAGCGGTCGATGTTGGCGCGGTTCCACGGCTCCCGCGCGACGAGATCCTCACTGATGATGCGCGCTTCGAGGCCGCGCCCCACTTCCAGGTAGGCATCGGCCAGCTGCATCTGCGCCTCGTACATCGTGGCTTCGAGACCGCCGTCCACGCAGATTTCGACCAGCCGCATCAACGCCACCAGGTGCAGGCGCACCCGCGTCGTGAACTCGTGCAGCGCCACCGCTGCCGCGGCGTAATCGTTCTCGGCGAGCGCCGCATCGGCGACGGCCTCGATACACTGATAGCCGGCGTCGGAATTCGACTCCGCCAGGCGGCACCCGAGCACCACGGCGGCTTGCGCCTGGTTGCGATCGAGCGTGATCGCCTGGGAGATGGCGGCGCGGCCGGTGTCGAAGTGGCCGGCGCGCAGGTCGATCTCGCCGAGGGTGAGCCACAGCGCGGGATTGTTCCCCGCCGTCTCCGCGGACAGGAAGCTCCGCGCCCTGTCGAGGTCGCCCCGGTTCACGTACGCCAGCGCGAGGCCGGCGCGAACCTCGAGGTCGGCGGGGTCGAGTTCCGCAACCTGGCTGAGGATCGCCAACACGTCGTCGGTGCGGCCCGCCTTCTCGAGCGCGGCCGCGATTTGCTTGAGCTCGCCGGCGCCGCGCGCCACGCCCTGCGCCTTGTCGAACGCGCCGCCGTCGAGATACGCCGCAAACAGGCGCGTGCGGATGGCATCGTCGGATTCGTCGAGCTCGAACGCGCTCTGCCACACTGCCAGCGCGTCGGCCTGGCGATCGTGTTTCTCGAGCCACGCCGCGACGTCGCGGAATTCCCGGAGCGCGGTGAGGACGTCGCCCATGTCGACGGCGGCCCTGGCGGCGCCCAGCCGCGCCTCGATGTCTTCCGGATCCAGGGTGCCAACCCGGATGTCGATCTCGGCCGCGCCCCTGCGGTCGCCGCGCTTGCGGCGCAGTTCGGCGACGGTGTGGAAGTACTGCTTGGCGTCGGCGAGCGTGCCCAGCTTGGCGGCCAGGTCGCCCGACTGCATCAGCGCGTACTCGTCGTCGGGCTTGAGCTTGATGACCTTCTTGAAGACCGCGCCGGCCTTTGGATAAAAGCCTTCTTCGGCGAGATGATCGGCGATGCGCGTGTACTGCGCGAGGCCCTTGTCGGTCTGCCCCGCCCGCACGTAGAGGTCGCCGAGCGCATTGGCGCTGTTCCAGTCGCGGGGCTGCGCCTCGACGATCTTGACGTACTCGACTATGGCAGCGTCAATTCGCCCCTGGCGCAGTGCTTTCTCTGCGCTCTTGAGCGCCCCTTCGCGATCGAACGGCGGCACGGTTTACAGGCCCTCAGGCAATGGTATCAAACAGGGATGCCGGTCTGAAGGAACGACGGTGCTGCACCGAGTAGCCAAACCGTGCAACGGCCGCCAGGTGGTCGGCCGTCGCGTATCCCTTGTGGCGGTCGAACCCATATCGCGGGTCATGGTTGTGTAAGTCCTGCATGTGTCGATCCCGCGTGACTTTGGCCACGATCGACGCCGCTGCGATGGCAGCGGCGCGGCGATCGCCGCCAATCACGCCGCGCTGGGCCATGGGCAATGACGGAATTCGGAATGCATCTACCAAAACTGCATCTGGCAGGGGGGCTAGCGCCAGCACGGCCAGCCGCATGGCCTGCAGCGTGGCTTGGTGAATATTGATTCGGTCGATCTCGGGCGCCTCGATAGCGATCACCGACCACGCCACCGCCTTGGCGACGATTTCATCGTGCAGCCGCTCGCGGGCGGCGGCGGTGAGGGCCTTGGAGTCGGCCAGGCCTTCGATCCGCCGCTGCGGATCGAGGATCACCGCCCCGGCCATGACCGGGCCCGCGAGGCATCCCCTCCCGACTTCGTCGACGCCCGCCACGCACACGAAACCATAGCGCCGAAGCGCGTTTTCCATGTTGCGGCGAGCGGAGACTCTTGCCACGAGTACCTAGGACGTCTTCCTGACTTCCTTCATGCGGGCAGCCTTGCCCTTGAGGTCGCGCAGGAAGTACAGCTTCGCGCGCCGCACCTTGGCTGACCGCAGCACCTCGACGCGTTCGATCGTCGGCGAGTGCAGGGGGAAGATGCGCTCCACGCCCTGGCTGAACGACACCTTGCGCACCGTGAACGTGGCGCGGTTGCCGCCACGACGAAGGCCGATCACCACACCCTCGAAAATCTGGATGCGCTGCTTGTCGCCTTCCTTCACCTTCACGTGCACGCGCACCGTGTCGCCGGCCTTCATGCGGGGCCGTTCGGTCAGCTGCGCCTTCTCCACCATTTCCATTACGGTCATGACTTGCTCCCTTTCTCTCCTGCTGACGCTCGAGTGGCGGACCACTCGCGCAGCAACGTCTGTTCATCGGCGTCAAGCGCCGCGTCTTGCAACAATTCCGGCCGCCGCTCGAGCGTCCGGCTGAGCGCCTGTTCCAGGCGCCAGCGCCGGATCTCGGCGTGGTGCCCCGACAACAACACGTCCGGCACCTTCCGGCCCGCGAACTCCGCGGGCCTCGTGTAATGCGGGTAATCGAGCAACCCGCGCGTAAACGAATCGGCCACCACTGACTGATCGTCTCCCACCACTCCGGGCACCAGGCGGGCCGCGGCGTCGACCACCACCAGCGCCGGCACTTCCCCTCCCGAGAGCACGTAGTCGCCGATCGACACTTCCTCGCTCGCCAGCGCCTCGCGCACCCGCTCGTCGATCCCTTCGTAGCGCCCACAAAGCACCACGAAGTGGTTCATCACCGCCAGGCGGCGCGCCTTCTCCTGCGAGAAGGGCCGGCCGGCCGGCGACATCACGATCACCGCGTCGGGCGCGCCGCGCCGTTCGCGAATGTCGGCGAGCGCCGCGAAGAACGGCTCGGGCTTCATCACCATGCCCGGTCCGCCGCCAAACGGCACATCGTCGACGACGTGGTGCCGATCGCTCGTAAAGTCACGAAGATTGTGGACGACGATGTCCAGCAATCCCCTGGCCCGGGCCCGGCCCACCACCCCTTCGGCGAGGCCGGCCTCGACCATCGCCGGGAAGATGGTGACGATGTCGATCTTCACCGGCATCGTTATCGCCAGTCCCCGTTCAAGTCGAGCAATCCCTCGGGCGGCCGCACCGTGATGCGGCGGCTCGCGAGGTCCACCGAGCAAATCTCCTCGGCGAGCGGAATCAGCACTTCGCTGCGCCCGCCGGTGACGACCAGGCGGCTCGCCGCCCGATTCCCTTCGACCGCCGTGACGCGGCCGATCGTCTCGCCGCCTGCGGTCACCACCGCGCAGCCGATCAGGTCGCGCTGGTAGTACTCGCCTTCGGGCAACGGCTCGCCGGCGCCATCCGCATCGATCCGCAGCTCGAATCCCACGAGGCGCTCCGCGTCGTTAATCGACGCATAGCCGGCCAGGCCCAGGATCGGCCGGCCCTGCTGCACCCGCATCGACGTGACTTCGAGCACCTGCTCGGAGCCGTCCCGGCGGCGGCTGCGCAACTTGGCCCCCACCTGAAACCGCTCCTCCGGGAAGTCGGTTTCCGAATTCACGATCACTTCGCCGCGATTGCCGTGCGGGCGGGCGACCACGCCAATCAAGATCGCGTCGTCCCACTTCATAAAGTCAAAAGTGCGACTTTTCACTTCCCACTTCGCTAGTTCCTTCCGGACTGGTCGCGGATGTCGAGGCTGACGCGCTTGTCGTCGGCCTCGGCGGCGGTGCTGAGCAGCGTGCGCAAGGCGGCCGCGGTACGGCCCTGGCGCCCAATCACGCGGCCCAGATCACCCGGCGCCACCTGCAGCTCGTACACCGTGGTGCCGCGCCGCTCGCTTTCGCGCACGTTGACGGCGTCCGGCTCGTCGGCCAGCGCGCGAGCCACAGCTTCGATCAAACCCTTGTAATCCGCCACGTCAATCCCTAAACGGCCGGGGCGGCAACGGTTGGGGCGGCCACCACCGGTTCGACGACCGCATCGCGGTCCTTCGTCAGGTGACGCGCCAGCAGGGTGCGGACCGAATCCGACGGCCGCGCGCCCACCGAAATCCAATGCGCCACGCGGTCCTTGTTGATTTCGACCACGGCCGGCTTGGTCCGGGGGTTGTAGAACCCGAGCACCTCGATGAACTGGCCTTCCTTCTTGGATCGGGCTTCCGACACGACCACGCGGAAAAACGGACGCTTCTTGGAACCGGTGCGACGCAGACGAATCGACAACATATTGGACTCTCTAACAGCGGCGCTCGTCGGCCGCGCTTCAGGTTTACGACTTACTTTTCACTTCCGACTTTTCACTTCATCAAGCTAAACGGGCCCTTTTTCTTTTTCTTCTTCGGCGCCTCGGCGATGGGCTGCCCCGTCATCTGGCCCACCATCTTCAGCATCCGCTGCATCTCCACGAACTGCTTCAGCAACCGGTTGACGTCCTCGACGGTGGTGCCGCTGCCGCGCGCCACGCGCTTGCGGCGGCTGCCATCGAGAATGTCGGCCTGCCGCCGCTCCTCGGGGGTCATCGAGTTGATGATCGCCTCGATTCGCGAGAGCTGTTTCTCGTCGGGCTTCTGGCCCGCCAGCTCCTTCATCTGGCCCATCCCGGGCAACATCCCCAGGATCTTTTCGAGCGGGCCCATCTTCTTCAACATCCGCAACTGGTCGCGGAAGTCTTCCAGGGTGAAGCCGCCCTTGCGGATCTTCGCCTCGAGCTTTTGCGCGTCGCCTTCGTCGATGGCCTCTTCGGCCTTTTCGATGAGGGACAACACGTCGCCCATGCCGAGCATGCGCGACACGAACCGGTCGGCGTGAAACGGTTCGAAATCCTCGAGCCGCTCACCGCTGCCGACA
>JBDTMB010000061.1:0-17242 GCA_039934485.1 Vicinamibacterales bacterium | reverse complement strand
AGGCCGACGATCAACAAGTGGCGCTCGATCGCTTTCCGCTCTTCTTTCCCGAGCGGCGGCGATTCTTCCAGGAGAATGCGGGCCTGTTTGATTTCGTCACCGCCAACGGCACGCGGCTGTTTCATTCGCGCCGGATTGGCCTGGGGCCGGACTTCGAGCCGGTGAGAATCCTGGGCGGCGCGCGACTGGTGGGACGCGCCGGCGCGTGGGACGTGGGCGCGCTCAACATGCAGACGGCGGATTCGGAGGCGCTGCCGGGTGAGAACTTCGGCGTGTTGCGCCTGCGGCGCAGCGTCCTCACGCCCACCTCGACGGCGGGATTGATGCTGACCACCTACAACGGCGGCGGGCGGACCAACGTGGTCTTCGGCGCCGACACCGCCTTGCAGGTGAAGGGTGATGACTATGTCGTCCTCAAGTGGGCGTCGACGCTCGACAGCCAGGAGCGCGACGCCGCGAACCTCGTGAGCCGCAGCATCTTCGACGCGCGATGGCAGCGCCGCACCGGCCGCGGCCTCCAGTACGACTGGCAATTCTCGCGGTCAGGCGTTGACTACCGGCCCGAGGTGGGCTTCATGCCGCGCCGCGACTTCACCACCGCCAATGTGTTCGCGAATTGGTACGTCTTCACCGACCAGAACACCTACTTCCGCCGCGTCTATCCAGGTGCGCTGGCGTTTTCCACGTTCCGCAATTCCGATCGCGCGCTCGAGTCGGGGCAGTACGCCGCGTGGGTGCAGTGGGACACCAAGGCAGGCGGCGGCGGGTGGGTGGAGCCCAAGTGGTTTCGCGAAAACGTCCTGGCGCCGTTTGTCATCGGCGGCACCGTGCACGTTCCCGCCGGCGTGTATGACTTTGCGGACCTGCAAATCGCCAACAGCATGCCCTCCGGCGCGCGGGTGCGCACCGACCTGGATTTCCGCACCGGCACCTACTTCGATGGCACGCGCACGCAGTTGGCCCTGTCGCCCACGTGGAATGCGTCGAAGCACTTCGAGCTGGGCGCCAACTATCGATGGACCCGCCTGCGTTTCGACAGGCGCAACGAGAAGGCGGACATCCAGCTGCTCGGCCTCAGGGTCCGGACGGCGCTCGACGCGAAGGCGTCGGGCAACGCGCTCATCCAATACAATTCGACCACCGAGCGCGTGGATTTCAACGTGCGGTTCCGTTACAACCTCAGCGAGGGCACGGATTTGTGGGTGGTCTACAACGAGGGGCTCGACATGGATCGTGCCACCGGCGTCGATGAGCGCCTCGGCCCGTTGTCGCTCGGGCGATCGCTAATCGTGAAGTACAGCCACACCCTGGTGTTCTGAGTCTCTGCGGCCAGTTAGAATGGACCGCTATGGCCACCACAGAGACGCCCCAGGACTACACCAAGCGCATCCTGTCGTTTGTCGCCGAGAACGATCCGCACGAGGTACTCAAGTCCACCGCGGTGCGGCTCCAGGCCCTGATGACGGGCCGCTCGCCCGGTGATCTGGCGCGGCAGCCGGACTCCGCGCACTGGTCGGTGACGCAGATCGTCGCCCACCTCGCCGACGCAGAGGTGGTGGCGGCCTGGCGCATCAGGGCGATCCTGGCCGCGGATGGGGTGCCGCTCCAGCCGTTCGATCAGAACGACTGGGCCTCGACGTTCCGCTACGCCGACACCGATCCGTTTGAATCCCTCAAGTTGTTCGAGGTCAATCGCAGCGCGAACCTGAAGCTGCTGGCCCGCGTCGACCCCGCGCTGCATGCCAACTTCGGCATGCACGCGGAGCGCGGGAAGGAGACGATCGCGCACTTGATCAACCTCTACGCGGGGCACGACCTGAATCACCTGGCGCAGGTGCAGCGGCTGCTCGGGCCCTGATTTCGGCGCTGTCAGGTTCGCTCGTCTTCGATGAGGATCCCGCGGTTCATCAACCAGCCGAGAATCGTCGCGGCCGACTCAAGCGGAATCCGATCCGACCAGGCCTTCGCGATATCGAGGGTGGTCATTCCCCTCGAAATGTCCCTCAGCAGGGGCGCGAGTTCCCATCGTCCGAGGTACGCCACCGGTGAGGCCAGGCTGGAGTGTCGGACCGCGACCTTGCGCGTCACGAAGTCGCCGTCGAGGCAGGGCAGGTCGACGAATTCGACCAACGGAGACAATCTCGCGGCGCGCCCGGACCCTGTCCAGGGTGCTCGCGTGTCTTGAGGGAGTCGGGGCTCGGGGACGGCTTCCGCAGCGCGCCTTGTCCAGAACACGCCACCACGCGACTTGGCGGCCACGGCGTAGTGTCCCGCCGCCCAGCTCCGATGTTGCGCCGCCGACTCCGTCAACCCGCCGCTGTAGAACTGGATGGCCGCCTCGCCAAGCGCGGGGCGACGTAACAGGGTATTGGCGGCGACGGCGCCGGCGAGCGCGGTCTGGATGCCCTTTTGGACTCCACTGGACGAAATCGGATCGATCGCGAGCGCGGCGTCACCGATCTTGATCGTGGATCGCGAAATGCTCTCCTGCTCGAGGTACGGCGTGGCGTCAACCGACCGGATCGCGCCATCGAGCCTCACGGCGCAGAGCCCCGCCATGATTGTCGAGCCGCTCACCAGCCGCTGATACAGGCCGGCGATCGATTCGCCGTGGCGCTGCCGCAGTCGACCGGCATCGACGAAGGCGAGCACGTTGTGGCGTCCGTCCGGGAGCGGCACGCGCCAGAACCATGCATCGTCTCCAGCTTCGATCCGCGGTTCGTCGTTCGGCTGCGTTCCCCGCCAATACGCGTAGAGGGCAATGGTTCGAATGCGGTCCAGGCGCCGGCGACCCGGCCAGGCCCCAGCGCGTCCGCTGGCATCGGCGACGAATTGCGCGTGGAGGTCAATCCGCGATCCGCCGGCGTTGATGCCGAGCGTCCAACCGTCCGCAGTCGCCTGGCGTTCCGCCATCACCGCCGGTTGCAGCACCCGCACGCCCAGTGCGCGCGCATGCGAGAGCAACAGTGCGTCGAACCGCCCGCGATCCACGAGCAGCCCGCCGCCGGTGCTCATCGTCCTCTCGTCGAAGTCGCCGTTCCACTTCGCGGTCACACCGCGCACCGGCCGAAACCCGGCTCGCTCGACATCCGCTTGCGCGCCGGTCATGGCGAGCAGCGGCACGACTCCGGGGCTCAGCGATTCTCCCAAGCGGCTGCGCGGAAAGGCCACCCGTTCGATGAGCGTCACGTCGTGGCCCATTTGCGCCATTCGGGCGGAGAAGACACTGCCCGCGGGTCCTGCGCCGATCACGACCACGCGCGCCATCACCGGCCCTGGATGCGAAGGTAGGCCTCGAGGCAATAGTGCAGCCAGCCGCGGATGAAATCACAGGCCGGCCGTCCGCGCCGGATCACCTCGTGGTGGCATCCACCTCCGCAGAGATACCGTGCCCAACAGCTCCGGCATGGCTCCTGGCGATGCACGTGACGGTCCATGAGCCAGGCCGACTGTCGGCCGTGATCGAGGCCCGTCTCCAACGAGCCCATGGCGCCGTTCGGATCCCCCACGAATCGATGGCAGGCTGACAGCTCACCGTCCGCCGACACGCCGAGGTACCCGGCGCCGGCGCCACATGGGTAGGGACGATGCGTCCCGCGCGCGATTTCGCGCATCGCGTTGACCATGTTGGCAAACGGATAGCGCTCACCGGCGCGCGAGCGACGCTCGAATTCGTGGCCGCAGGCGATCAGGGCCTCGAGCATGATCTCGAGATCGCGCGGCTGCATTTCGCCAGTCCCGCCTGGCGCGGTCAGCATCGGGGAAAAGCCAACGCTGTGAAACCCGGCGTCGATGAACTCGTCAAGCGTCCGGCGCAAGTCGAGATTGCCCGGCGTGACGGTGACGCGCGTGGACACCTGCATGCGCCGCTGCCGCGACAGCAGCGGCCTGGTGTTCGCCATGATGCGCTCGAAGCTGCCAGTGCCGCCCTTGTACATGCGGAGCGAGTCGTGCACGTCGCGAGGGCCGTCGAGGCTGACCGTGACCGCAAAGCCGAACTGCTCGAAGAAGTCGCCGTCCGCTTCCGACAACAGCGTGCCATTGGTCGTGATCGAGAACGTCATCGTCAGGCCGCGGGCCGCGGCGAGGCCGGCGGCACGGCGCGTGACTGCCTGCAGGACGAGGCGATTCACCAGCGGCTCGCCGCCCAGAAACGCGAGATTGAGCCGCGCCCCCGGCGGCGCGCCCTCGACCAGCAGGTCGACGGCCCGATCGGCGGTGTCCTGGGTCATGTTCTTGGCGACGCCGCCGAAGTGCCCTTGTTGGGCGTAGCAGTAACTGCACCCGAGGTTGCAGGCTTGCGCGATGGCCAGCGACAGCGCGTGCAACGACGGCGCCTCGACCGGCCGATCGTCGATGAACGGGTCGCCGCTGAGGCCGAGACGGGCCAGCAACTGGTCAACGCTGCCGCGGTCGATGGCCGCGTCGAGTTCGTCGAACAGCGCCGGCTCGGCATCGAACAGGCGGCTGCCGTCGGCCAGGAACACGTGGCGTGCACCGCCACTCGCGAGCAGGTGGACTTGGGCCGAGCGGGGGGCGGACGCGGCGATGTAGCGCAGCGCGGTCGCGCTCATTGGTCGACGTCTCGGCCACCGACTTGGAACTTAATCAGCGTTTCCCAGTTCGCAAAGAGATCGTCGTACGAGATCAGCCGCGCGTCCTCGTAGGTATCGGGCACGTAGTCGCCGCTGCGCACCTTCTGGAGCCAGTTGTCACCGGTGCTGCCGCCCGTCGGGGACGGCTCGACGTTGACGTAGTCCGGCCGCGCCGAGGCCCAGTAGTAACACGAGCATTCGCGGTAGTCGTTCTGCCACGGGGAGCACAGTCCCTGCGTGAGTTCCCCGGGCTCGGCCAGCGTACGGGAAATGACGGCGGTGCCGTCTTCATAGAATGGCCTGACCGTTAGCGGCAGGAAGGTGTAGTCTGTCGGCTCGTTTTCGTCGAACGCGTACTGCTCCTCCCATACCTTTGCCGGTGTGAAGATGCCGGTCACCTGCTCGCCCCCGCGTTCATGGAGCACCCTGGCCAACGTATTGGACCACTCGAGCGGCCCCAGCCCGCGCGGGTTGTTGGCGCTGACCAGCAGAGCCGACCGCGTCTCCGGATCCTCAGGTGACGGGCCGATGAGCTGAGTGGTGGTGTGGATGTAGTCGGGCTTTTCCCTGCCCGCCGTATCAGTCTCTCGAGGCAGCTGGATCGCCAAGAGGCGATGGCCTTTCAAGTCCGGCAATTCCAGCCGCTCGTACTCATCCTCCATGCCGACGACGAGGTTGTCCCACTCGCGAAGGACAATGCCCTGGAACAACCGGCGCCACACCGCGCGGAGGTCGAGCTCGAGGCCTGGCGTGCAGTTGGCCACCGACGTTCTGGGCGTCGACGAGAACGGGTTCCCGGTGGCGCGATGATGCACGTCGCCGTGTCGTCGGCGCGCGGTCGCGTTGCGCGGCGCCAGCGCCGCGCCGCCGGCCGGCGGCAGGCCGGCGTGGGCGTCCGGCAGACTCGCCGCCTTGAAAATCGCAGTGATTTGCCGATAGGTCAGCGCCAGGTAGCCGCCGTCGGCTCCGCACATCATGGCCGGCATACGTCGTCGACCGTGGTCGGTGAAGTCGCCGACGTCGTTTGGACTGCGGAGCAACCGCGGGAACCACGGCGCCGCGCCAGCCAACAGCGCGGCATAGACCTCCTGGTGAAGGGCCATGATCGCCAGCGTGTCGGCGGACCCCTCGGCCATGATCGGCCTCATCATCCGCAGGGTCTGAAAGGCTTCCTCGGCCGGCATCGTGTCGAAGTCGAGCGCGTCCTGGCCCAGGTGCGGCTCGCCGTTGGCGACCGCCACGTTCAGGAAGCGGACGGTTTCGAAACTCCGCCGGACGATGTCCAGGGCGCGCGCCCGCGTCTCTTCGCGCGGTTCGTCGCCGGGCACCTTCGGACCGAAGATCGCCTGGTCGAGATCATCGGCCAGCGTGCGGATGAACAAGGTGTCCGGGACGACTGCGGGCGGTCCTGAACAGATTCTCGCCACGGCGGTCAGCGTCCGTCCGTTCAGCCGAATGCGCACCTCAACGATGCCGTCGCAGGTGTCGTCAAGGTAGCCGCGGCTGAAGGCGATCCCGTCATTGAGCCAGCAGGGTGCCGGCGGGTGCATCGCGTAGAGGGAGGGCGGTTGCGTCTCGAGAGCCAGGCGAGCGCTGCGCTGTTGCCGATCAGGCTCGGTGAAGCGTCCCTTCAACAGCCGCTCGACCTCGGCCAACACCTCCTCGCCGAGCTTCTCCGAGGGGCGTTTGCCGTCCAGTCGTCCCCGCACCTCCTCCGCGATTTCCTTCTTGCGCGAATCGCCGCCGTGGTACTCCGCCGCCTCTTCAGCCAGTCCGAGATACGAGTGGAACCGGCTCCAGCTTCCGTTGGCGTCGTAGATCGCCCGGGCGCCCGGAACGACGTACTCCGAGTCTTGCCGCTTCGGGTCGTCCGCCGGCCCGTAGATCAGGCCGGCCGCAGGAGTGAATCTGAGGCGGATGTCCGGATACGCCTTGGTTGCCGCGATATATCGCACGTGACCGAAGTCGAGGTGGGCGTCCGGGATGAAATGTGGACAACGTCCCTGTAGTGGATGCGGTTCGTGATCGGCGAACCAGTCCGCCGTGGCCGTCACTCGATCGTCCGGGTCACCGGTGCGGCGTTCGACCTTGCGATTAGCGACGTCCACGCGCCACTCGACGGTCACGTTGGGATCCAGATCTTTCAGCCAGTCGAGCGTCAGTCGTTCCTGTTGTCCTTCGTCGGTGACCGCATGCACCTCGAGGAAGGGCGCGACGGGCCGGATGCGGCCTTTCTCGTCCTTGAACGTGATCGGACGAGGCTTGGCCAGCGACAGGGTCCCGTCCGCCTCGACGATCAGCGTGTCGGTGGGCACGATGCGTCGAAATCCGAGGGGCCGGGCTGGCTCCTCCAGCGTGTAGCTGTCGAGCGGCTCGGGCGCCGACCCCACCCGGCCGATGACGAGCGGCGGCAGGATGCGCAATTCGCGAATCGTCATCGCCGCCCTCTCGTATCTCCAAGTCCGTCGAGGATGGACCGGATCCACCTGTCGGCCTGCTCGTCGAGTTCGGACAGGGCCTCGAGAAAGACCCTGCCCTCGGGCCTAAGCGCATCGCCCGCGGCCAGGAGCACCGTGCAGAGGCGCTGTGACCGGCCCAGGATGTCCCGGTGCATCCGCCAGCAGTCGATGTCATCCAGCGGCAGCGTGAGGTCGTACGGCATGGCAAACGGCGCCCCAGCACGCTCCCTGCGATCGGGATCGTCATGCATGGGAGAACGCGCGAGGACGCCGGCAATCGCCTTGAGGTTGTACATCTCGCCGAAGATCTTCTGGAGCACATCGCCGCGCAGTGTGGAACCGGCGCCACCGCGAACCAGCCGGAAGGTGTGAGTCAGGTAGGTCAGCAGGATCCGGTAGCGGCAGTTGAAGAGATCTGCCCAGATTCGGGACACGCGGCTGGTGATGGTCCCTGCATCGCGATGCCTCGAGGAGTCGGTGTTGGGGTTGGTCGGCACAAAGTGGACGGGCGGGGCCGGGGTGTCGGCGAACTGCGAATAGATCTCGACGAAGCGCTCGAAGTGCGACTTTTCTTCTCGCATCCGCGACTGGATGTGGGCGGCTTCGCCTTGCCCCGCGACGTGTCGCAGCGCCTCGATCGCGTCGGTGCGGGACGACATCCGCCGGATGATGATCTCGCTCTTGCTCTCTCCCTTGTCGGGAGTACGCTGCCCGGGCTCGGCCGGAGCCGGACGATACCGCCGTCCCCACTCGTCCCAAGAGGCCTGACTCGAGTAGCGCTCCGCGCAAAACGCCGAATCGGGAATCCGGCTCGGGTGCTCGAGCGTCTCGATGATGCGATCGTAGATGGCGCCAACCCGTACCCGGCTCGGCTGCTCCGAGAGAAGTGGCCTGATGCACTTCTCGATCTGGGGGCCGTGAATACCGATAGACTCGAGAGCATTTCTGCCCGAAAGTCGTTTCCCGAGGGCTCCGAGCGTGCGATCGTCAGGCCTCTCGCCGTGCACGAACAACGAGAGCGATTCGAGGGAAAGGGGCCTGAGGTGGAAGGGATACGGCGTGAACGGCGAATCCCACGGAAAGTTGGGCCGCCCCACCGAGACCGGACCACTCAACAGGCACAGGGCGTTCTGAACGGTCAGGAGGTGGCCCATTTCCTCCTTCGCGACCGTGAGAATGTCCCCCCGCCATTTCAGCACCTTTCTCGCCAAGGCAGGGTCGGCGACGTCGGTGTCGATGGAATACGCGGCGTAGAGATACTGGACCATGAATCCATGTTCCAGTTCCGCCGCCGCGTGCAGGAGACTGATCAAATGATCGCGCCATGACATCCCGCGCGGCAGGAGGAGCAGGTCGTCGCCCACTGCCGACGGTGCCGCGAGCTTCGGGTAAATCATGCGTATCTCCTAGGCCGGCCGGTCGGTGTTGAAGATGTCGCGATGCAGCTTCCACTTGCCATTGACCTTCTGCCAGATGACGAGGTACTTGCCTTCGTCCTCCTGCACGCCCTTGGAGCTGCGCAGCACATAGGTGCCGACCTCATAGGCCCACTCGGCGGTGCCCGTCACTTCCCTCGTCACGAGTGCGATCTCGACCAGGTCGGCGTCCCAGAAGCTCCTGAACATCGCCCGGATCGCCTCGGAGCCGGCCGTCACCGGCAGGTTCTGCGGCAGGATCTCCGCCGTTACCGTATACATGTCGGCGAGTTGGTTGGCGTTCTGGCCGTTGTAGAAATCGACGAAGATCGCCTCTCGCGCGACGATCTCTTCCTTTAGGTTGTCTGGGCTCGGCATCACTCGTTCCCTTCTAGGTGCGGCTTTCCGTTTGATCGACCCGGTTCAACTCTCCCAGCAATTCCCGGGCCTCCACCAGATCCGCGGTTTCAAAGCCCTCGGTAAACCAATCGAAGAGCGGCGCCAGCAACCCGTGCGCCTCGGCTCGATGCCCCCGCTCCCGTAATTGCCTCGCCAGCGTCGCCGCCGTGCGCAGCTCCCATGACTTCGCCTGCTGCTCCCGGGCCCAGGCCAGCGAGGCGCGCAGCTCGACTTCCGCGGCCTCCGCGTGTCCCTGCCGGTACAGCATCCAGCCCTTGAGGCGCAGCACTTCGGCGAGATGCACGCGTTCACCCTGAATCGCGATCTGTCTGAGACTCTCCTCGAGGAGGTCGAGTCCTTCCTCGACGTTGCCTTCGCGCGCCACCGCGTCGGCCAGCACGGCACGCAGATAGGTGATGTAAATCCGGTGGCCGGTGCCTCTCAGGCGGACGATTGACATTCTCAGGAGGGCGATGCTCTCCATGGTCCGTCCGGCACGCAGGCAGGCGACCCCCTTGACCAGCGGCGCCATGATCTCTGACATGAGCGAGACACCCCGCTCGCGGCCGACTTGCTCGGCTTCGTCGCCGCTGCGCTCCAGCCGGCCGGAGTCGCCGCAATAGTCGAACGCATGCGACCCGAGCGTCAGGGCGAAACCCAGGTCGAACGGGTGGTTGCGGCGCCGGGCGTGGGCGTTCTTATCGTCGCATTCCCGCATCGCCTGGTCGGGATACCCGAGCATCCACAGGAAGTGCGATCCGTAGATGCCAACCATGGTGCGGGGATCGTTGTTCGTGCGGTCCGCGATGTGCCGGTGGCGGACCGCGTCGTAGGTCGCCATGATGGTCGTCGCGTGTCGCTGGGCGGCGACCAAATCGCCCAGCCAGAAGCGCGAGGCCATCATCGAACGATGGCCGCTGATCTCGAGGTCGGATTCGCCGCAGGAGGCGGCGGCGATCAGCATCTGGTTCGCCCACGTCACGGACATCGCGAGGTTGCCTTCAGTGAGGAAGTGAACCCAGAGTCCGTGCAGGATGGGCAGGTAGTTTGCGGTGTGCTCGAGCGCGCTCGCCAGCGCCCAAGCCGGCTCGAGCAGGGCGCCCACCTCCGGCGAGGCCTAGCCATGGGCCGCCACCAGCGCCGGACTGAGCTGCGTGCGAATCGCCAGTTCTTCGCGATCACGCGCGCGGCCGGGCGGCAGTTCCTCGACCAGCCGCAAGCCTTGCCGGAGGTGCGCGATCGCTTCCGACAGCGCATACCGCCGCATGCCGAGCGCGCCGGCCTCCCGCCAGAATGGGACGGCGCGGTCCGGGTGGCCGCCCCTGGTGTAGTGATGCGCGAAGAGCTCGGGCTCGGTCTCGCGGCTGGCCGGAAACCGTTCTTCGAGGGCCTCCGCGATCTTGCAGTGCAGGTCCGCGCAGCGCTTCCCGTGCAGCGACTCGTACGCCGCATCGCGCACGAGAGCGTGCTTGAACACGTAAACCGCCTCGGCGCCAGCGCCACGCTGGAGGGCCAGGCCGGACTTCGTCAACGCCGACAACCCGTCGCTGAGGTCCTGTTCCGACATCGACGCGACGGCCGCGATCAGCTCGTGGCTGAACTCGCGGCCGATCACCGCGCCGAGTTGCGCCACCCGCTTGGCCACTCCCTTGACGCTGTTCAGGCTTTGCTGCAGCGAGGCTTGGAGCGTGTCGGGAATCGTAACGCTGCCGGCCATCGCCCCGGGTCCCTGGCCGTCGATGGTGTCAAGCAATGAGGTGGTGAGCGCCTCGACCCAGAGCGGCTTGCCTTCGGCGGTACTGATGATCTGCTCGACCAGATTCTCATTGAGGACTCGGCCGCCCGTGATTTGCGACACCAGGACCGAGCTCTCTGCCTTGGTCAAGCCCGAAAGCGGAAGCTCAATCGCCAATCCGTCCGCGACCCATCCGTGCTTGAACCGATCGACGAGGCCGCGTCGCTCCTGTTCGTCGATGGTGTGCTGCGCGTCGGAGTCCTCGATGCGATCGGTGATGACCACCAGTAATCCTCCGCTCCGCGCATTCCTGACGAGGACGTCCAGTGCATGGAGCGTGGTCGGATCGGCCCAGTGGACGTCCTCGAACACCACCACCTGAGGGGTGTGTGCCGCGATTCCGCCAATCACGTCTTTCAGCGCATGAATGGTCAGTTCTTTCTGCCGTTGCGGCGTGATCCGGAGGGGACCGTAACGCTCCTCGCACGGGATCGACAACATCGCCCCGATGAGGTGTATCGTCTCGTTCCTGGGTTGGCCGCAATAGTCGGCGATTAGCGACTCGAGCTTGGCCAGCCGCTCGGCCGGCCCCGAATCACGATCGAACTTCAAGATTCGTTCGAACTGATCGATGAAGGGATAGAAGGCGCTGTTGCCGTAATACTGCGAGCATTGGAATTGGAGACGGCCGGCGTCATGGCGTTCGATCGCGCCGAGCACTTCACTGAGGACGCGGCTCTTGCCGATCCCCGCCACTCCGGAGATCACCACGGTCGCGCCTTCTCCGGATTGCGCGGCACGCCAGCGTTCGAGCAAGAGACTGATTTCCTCCCGGCGCCCGACGAGCGGCGTCACGCCATCCTGGGTGGCGGCCTCGAAGCGGCTCGCCGAGGGACCGAGGCCGCGGACACGCCAGACCTGGGTCTTGGCGTGCACGCCCTCCAACTCATGCAGACCGAGGTTCTCGTAGTCGAATCGCCCCGGAGCGTTTCGACGCGAGCGGTCGCAGACGACCACGCTGCCCACTGACGCGAGTTGTTGGAGCCGCGCGGCCAGATTGAGGGGCGCGCCGAGCGCGCGCCTGGCGCCCGGCTCTAGCATCACGACTCCAGTCGCGATCCCGATGCGCACCTGGATGGGGCCGACGCCCGGTAGCGGCTGGCGCGCCAGCCCGTCGATGATGTCGAGCGCGGCGCGGATGGCGCGTTCGACTTCCGCCTCCGGGGCCGGGTAGCCAAACAGCGCGACCATCCCGTCGCCCGCCCAATCATGCACGAGGCCCTCATAAAAGCGGACGGCCGTCTCGCAAATCTCGCGGTAGTGGTCAGTCACCGCTTCGACGATCTCTAGCGGGCGCTCCGACAGCTTCGTCGAGCCCACCATGTCGCAAAACAGCACGGCGACTCGGCGGCGTTCACCAACCGTGGCAGCCAGTGCGCCGCGCAAGGAGGCCGTCGTGGAGGCGACGCCACTGGCCCGGATCTCGGAGAGGGCATTCAACAGGCGCTTGCGGGGTCCGTAAGGCAGGGCCCGCTTCTGTCGATCCCTGAGCTCCTCCAGATCACGGTCGGTCAGGACGAGCAGGGACTCGAAATCCACCTCGTTGTCTGCAAAAATCGAGGCGTAGCCTTCAAGGTCGAGCGCCTCGAGCAATTCCAGGATGGAGGGCATGTCCGCTAGTATCTTCACGAGGTTCACGCGAGCGGCTAGAGCGGGCATAGCTTAACAACGATCGGCCAAGATCTGGCCACCTAATTCACAGTCAATTCGTGGGAGGCCCGGAAAGTAAGTGTCTAGTGGCCGAGCAGCGCCAGGATCGCCCAGCCGGTGGTCGACAGGGTGTCCGGCCAGCTGCCATCAGCCCGCTGCTTCGACACCAGCCAGGCCCGCCCGCCCGCGATCGCGGCCTTCAATTCTTCGGGCCGGTAGGTCGCCCGTGCCAGCCGCGGTTCGATGTCGAGCGTCGCGAGCGCGAGGACGGCGAGCGCGGTGTCGAAGACCTGTGGGGCGTCGCCCGCGGTTGGTCCCCATCCGCCGCCAGGTAGCTGCGCTTCCCTCACCAGGGCGAGGCACTTGGCGCGCAAGCCGTCGGCCATCACGTTACTGGTCTGGTCGAGCGCCAGGATCGCGGCTGAAGCGTCGACGATCGACCCGGGCTCGAGGCCGAGGAACCACTTGTCGATCTGCACGATAACGAAGTCGTCCGGCAGCTTGCCGGACTCGATCAGCGTGGCGCGCGCCGACCAGGTGGCGGTTGTGGCCCCGAACGAGCCATCCGCCTTTTGATCGTCAAGCAGGAGCTTGGCCGCCGTCGCGAGTGCGGTGTCGGGCGCCTTGCCGGCCCGAGTCGCCGCGGCCAGCGCCGCGGCGTTGTCGACGCGCGCGGCCGGTGCCCACTTCGACGGGTCTTGCAGGAATGCGAGCGTGTCGTCCAGCGAGTTGCCGATGTCGTGGCCCCTGGCGCCGGCGACGAGCAGGGCCCGCGCGGCGTCGGGGTTGTGGTTCGACTTCGGCGCCTCGCGACGAAGATACGCGACGCCCTTGGTGATGGCCGCAGCCGTGTCCGCCGGCTGTGTTACCACAGCCCTACCTTGCCGGCGACCGATGCAATCAGCTTGGCCGGATCGTAGCCGACGCCGCGCTTGAACACGGTCTCGACGTGGCGGATGTCGGCGATGGTCCGCGAGGGGTCGCCGTCGATCACGACGAGGTCGGCCTGCTTGCCCACCGCGATCGATCCGATCTGCTTGTCGCGTCCGAGATACTTCGCGCCGTTCAGGGTCGAGATGGTGATGGCTTCAAGCGGCGTGAAGCCGCTATCCACCAGCAACTCCACCTGGCGTTGGTTGGAATACCCCGGAATCACGCCGCCGCCGCCGGTGGGATCGGTGCCGGCCAGCAGCGTCCCGCCGGCGCGCGCAAACGCCCGCTCGAGCGCCATGCCCCTGGCGAACAGCGTGCTGTAGATCGAGTCCTTCTGCGCCGCGGTCCGCGCGTAGTTCTGCTCGAACTGTTCCTTGAGTTGCGGCGTCAGCACCTCCAGGCCGGGCGGTTTCGGGCGGCCCGGGGTGAAGGTCTCAAACACCGTCAGCGTGGAGGTCAGCGCGACGTGCTTGTCGATCAGCGTCTTCACCAGCGCCTTGAAGGGCGCGCCGTTCTCGTCGAGGCCGGCGATGGTCTTCTGGCCAACCCCCTGGCCGGGGCACTCGTCCGGTTTCTTGTCGGCGACGAAGTCGGTCGCGGCGAAGAAGCCGTGTTCGAGGTTGTCGATGCCGAGGCCGGCGGCTTCCGCGTAGGTCACCGAGCACAGGTGTCCGGTGACCTTGATGCCGCGCCGATGCGCCTCGTTGATCGCCGCTGCGAGCTCGCCGCGCGTGATCTGCATGTAGGTCTTGAGCGAGGTCGCGCCCTCGTCGGTCCAGTACGCCACCTGCTTGCGCGCGTCTTCGGGGTCCTTGAGCGTGCGCATCTGGATGAACCCGTTCGGTCCATTCAGGTACGGCGCCGTGGCATCAATGGCGGGGCCCGGCTTCTGGCCCGCCGCCACGAGCTTGGCCATGTTGAGGTCCATGAAGCCGTTCACATTCCCGCCCGTCCTCATCGTCGTCACCCCGCCCGCGAGGTAGAGACGCGTGAAGCTCTCGCCCAACTGGCCGTAGACGCCGGGACCGTTCGGGTAGTAGAGGTGCTCGTGCATCATCACGAGGCCGGGGATCACGCTCTTGCCGGTGAGGTCGATCACCGTGGCGCCGTCAGGCGTGGCGACACTCGCCGCCGGGCCCATCGCGGCGATGTTGCCGTCGCGCATGACGATGGTTTGATCGTCGCGAGCCGCCGCGCCGGTGCCATCGATCACGCGCACGTGCGTGAGTGCGACCACGGGTGCGTCGACCTTGACGTAGGCGCGGACGGCAGCCGAGAGCGTCGGCGCCGGTTGCTGCTGCGCCGCGGGACCGCCGATGACGAGCGCGGCCAGGACGGCGGTGGCGAAGAATCTATTCATCACGCGGATGAGTGTAGCCGCAGATGACGCAGATGCCGCAGATGCCGCAGATGCCGCAGATGTCGTCGGCGCACCTCGACCAGGCGTGCAGCGTGAGCACCGTCCTCGTCATGGCTTCTTCTCCAGCAACGCCGGCCAGTTGAGCACCACCTGAAGGGACGGGTCGTTGCGGCGCACCACGGCGCTGACGATGAACCGCTGACCATCGGACGTCACGTCGTAGAATGGCGTCTGCGCCGGTGGGCCGATCTGCGGCGTCAAGACCTGAAAGAGCGGCGTCGGCGAACCGAATTCAATGGATCGACCGTCGCGCACGGGCACCGCCGTGAGCGTGCCGTCTGGAGCCAGATAGAACAACTCCTTCCCGTCCCTACGCCAGCGCGCGGAACCGCCGCCGTTGGTCGACACTTGCATCGGAGCTCCGTGCTCGGGAAAACTCTGAACGTAGATCTCGAACTTGCCGGAGGCGTCGGAGGTGTACGCCAGCCATCGATCATCTGGCGAGAGCATGCCCTGCACTTCGATGCTAGGCGTCTGCACATAGGCGCTCACCCTGCGGTCGCCGGTCAGTTGCGCAACCCAGACATCCGATTCTTCGACCTGTTCGCCTTCGTAGATCAAGTAGCGACCGTCGGCCGACACATCTGTCGGATGGGCATGTTCGCCGTCCGGTTCGCGGACGACCGTTTCCTTGCCGGCGATGGCGACCGGGACCTCGAAGATGACGTCCTTGCCGTCGCGAAACCCCGACCGGTGAATCATCAGCCGCTGACCATCAGGCAACCAGGTTGGAGCGTTGGCGCCCGAGACGAGGCGTGACAGGACACCGCGGGTCAGATCGAGCAACCAGACGTCCCCCCGCAGGGTCATCGCCAGGCGGCGGCCATCCGGCGATAGGTTCACCCGGGTCGCGCCCGCGGCGCGGTCGATGCGCTCCACAATATTGCCGGCCCGATCCATCCACTGGAGCTGCGTCGACTCGGAGCGCCCTGACGAGTCAACCGGGAGGTACGCGAGCGCGCCACCGGCGGACACGCCGAATGTCGCCGCCACGTTTTCCGCGATTGGCGACGGCTCACCTGTCAACTTCAGGGCCTCCAGATCGAAGGGCTGCGCGTAGAGGACCCGGTCGCGCACGAACAACAGGTGTCCCGCGGCGTAGCGGGCTGGGGTCGGGAAGGCCAATATCCGAGTCCGAGCATCCCCGTCGAGCGTTGCGACAAAGGTGCCGACCTTCGCGGGGTCGCTGCTTCGAACCGCGTCGAGGAAATGACGACCATCGGGCAGGAACCCCGACGAGCCGTGGCTTTCGCCTGGTGAGCGCGCAACCACGCGCACCGATGTGCCGCCACTCGCGGGCACGCGCCAGAAACCCTGGCTGTCGGTGTAGAGCAGGTTGCCGTCCGGTCCCCAGGCGAGCGAGGTGCCCTGGATGCGACCGCTCGACGTGACGACGTCAGGAGCCCCGCCCGAAAGGGCGACCTTCTTGACGCGCCCATCGGCGGTGAAGGCGAGCGATCGGCCGTCAGGCGACCAGCACACCGAAGCGGCACCTTCGGTGCCAGGGAGTGAGCGCGCGTCGGCCGTGTCAAACGCGCGGATCCAGATACGCTTAGCACCTTCGCCGTTACCGACAAACGCCAGCGTCCTCCCATCGGGCGACAGCGCGAGATCGCCTTCGTTGCGTGACACGATGACGTGATCGGTGTCGTGAATGGCAAACCGCACCACGTCCGAAGCATCAGTTGCACCCGTTGGGTTGCGGATCATCCAAGCCGCGGCCCCGAGGGCGACACCGCCAACGAGCAGTGACGCGATCGCGCCACCGCGCAGCCAGCGGGGATTGCTCCCGCCGACGGTGGACACTTGCGAAAGCGAGAGCGGATTCAGCGCATCGTCGATCTCCAACCGCGCGGCCGAGGCCGAGTCCAGACGCCGTTTGCGATCCTTTTCGAGACACCGCCGCAACAACTTCTGGATCGACGCCGGCGTCGTGGGCGGCAGAGCCGACCAATCCGGCTCGTCTTTCAAGACGGCGGCAATGACATGCGAAACCGTCTCGCCTGCGAACACGGGCCGGCCGGTCAGCATCTCAAACAGCACAACGCCGAACGCCCAGAGGTCGCTGCGCTTGTCGACAGGCTTGCCTGCCGCTTGTTCAGGACTCATGTACGCGGCGGTGCCAAGAATCATCCCCGCCTCGGTCGCGTGGATGGAGAGCGTCGGCGAGTCCGCTTGGCGACGGCTAAAGCCATCGCCCTCCAAACGATCGATCGCCTTCGCCAGACCGAAGTCGAGCACTTTCACGGTGCCGTCTGGCCGGACCTTGACGTTGGCGGGTTTCAGATCGCGATGAATGATGCCCTGCTCGTGCGCGGCTTCGAGGGCTTCAGCGATCTGCCGCGCGATGGGTAACGCTTCGTCGAGGGGAATTGCTCCTCGCGCAATTCGTTGCGAGAGATCCTCACCCTCAACCAGCTCCATCACCAACGCCGTCACACCACTCGATTCCTCAATCCCGTGAATGTGCGCGATGTTGGGATGGTTCAGCGACGCGAGCACCTGCGCTTCGCGGCTGAAGCGCGCGAGGCGATCGGGATCGTTGGCGACGGCGGGGAGCAGGACTTTGATCGCGA
>JBDTMB010000060.1:0-17277 GCA_039934485.1 Vicinamibacterales bacterium | reverse complement strand
GCCTTGGCCGCGCCGGGTTTTCGGAATTGGTCGCGCGTCTTGCCGTTCCTGTCCTCGCGCGTCGCGGCCTGACGCCCAGTGCGCCGCTCGGCGACGAAGCCGTCGCCGCCCGCGTGGCCTTCGACGCCCATGACGAGGACGCGCTGGAGTATTTCGGGCCGGTGGCGCGCATGCCCGGCTTTCCCCGCGCGTTGGGCCGCACCCTGGTCGACCTTCGCATGGCGGCGGTCGACCCGTCCGAGCTGACCGGGCACGCCGGGTCGCGCGACTTGGGCACGCTCCTCGAGCGGGCGATCGACGAGCGGAAACACGCGGGCGCCGTTGACTATGCCGAGATGCTCGACACCGCCTCGGCCGAGCTCGAAGCTCACCCGGAACAGTTCCCGGGACAGACGCTGGTCATGCTCGATGTCGCGCTCACGTCGAAAAGCGAAGCCCGGTTCGCTCATGCGCTGATCGCCGCGGCAGGCACGGCGATCGTCACTGTCCCGGCCGGCGACACACAGGCCCTCGCCATCCTCAGCTCGCCTGCGGCCGCAACCGATGGCCGCGCCGGCCAGGGCCATACTGCGCTGCACAGACTCCAGCGATATCTCTTTTCCTCGGAGACACCTCCCGCCGGAACCGCGGACGAGTCTGTGGTGCTCTTCTCCGCGCCAGGCGAGGGCCGCGAGGCCGTGGAGATCGCGCGGCGGATTCTCCAGGAAGCCGATCGCGGCATCCCCTTCGACGAGATCGCCGTGCTGCTGCGCGCGCCGCAAACCTATTTGGGCGTGCTCGAGCACGCACTCGATCGCGCCGGCATTCCGGCCTGGTTCAATCGCGGCACCCGGCGTCCCGACCCCGCCGGTCGCGCGCTGTTGGCGCTGCTGGCTTGCGCCGGCGAAGGCCTGTCGGCGCGCCGCTTTGCCGAATATGTCTCACTGGGCCAGGTCCCGCTCACCGAAGCCGGCGACGCCGATGTCTGGACTCCACCGACCGACGAAATCGTTGAAGCGGTCATCACCCCGATCGACCGGGCCGACGATTCGCAGCCGGAAGACGAGGCGAAGGCCGCGACCGCGCGTGGAGAGACCGGTCGCGACGTCGCCGGCACGCTTCGCGCACCCTGGCGGTGGGAGGACCTGATCGTGGAAGCCGCGGTGATCGGCGGCCTTGATCGCTGGCAGCGCCGGCTCGAGGGCCTTGCCAACGAGTACGAGCGCCGTCTCCGCGAAGCCACCTCCGAGGATCCGGACGCCTCGCGTGTCAAGGCCCTGCGCCGCGACCGCGAACAACTGAAGGCCCTGCGCGCGTTTGCGGAACCCATCCTGGCCGAGATCGCCGGCTGGCCCACGACCCAGTCGTGGGGTCAGTGGCTCGACGCGCTGGGCCGCCTGGTGCCGCGCGTGATCGCCACACCCGCGCGGGTGCAGCGTGTCCTCCAGGAACTGGCGCCGCTCTCGGCCATTGGCCCGATCGGCCTGCGCGAAGTGCGGGACGTACTGACGCCGCGGCTCGCGACGCTGAATCACGAGCCGCCACGCCGGCGGCACGGCAAGGTCTTCGTCGGCACGCCGCACGCCACGCGCGGTCGCGCCTTCAAGGTGGTGTTCGTGCCGGGTCTTGCCGAACGCATGTTCCCGCAACGAATCCGCGAGGATGCGCTGCTGCCCGACGAGCGGCGGCGCGATACCGCCGAGGCCCTCGCGACGCTCGCCACCCGCGCGACCGACGAGCGGTTGCACCTCACGCTGGCGGCGGGGGCGGCATCAGGGCGGCTCTACGTCTCGTTCCCGCGCATCGAGATCAACGAATCGCGCCCGAGGGTGCCGTCCTTCTACGTCCTCGACATCGTCCGCGCGATCGAAGGCGCGATCCCCGCGGCTTCCGGCGTCAGCGCGCGCGCCTTCCAGACCGGCGCCTCCACGCTGGCGTGGCCGGCGCCCCGCGATCCCGCGGTGGCAGTGGACGACTTCGAGCACGACCTGGCGACGATGGGCGGGCTGCTGGCCTCGGGCGACCCGGCCGGCGTCAAGGGCCGCGCGCGATATCTGTATGAATTGAGCCCCGAGCTGCAGCGATCGTTGACGTCGCGCTGGTTGCGCTGGCATCGCAAGCAGTGGGAGCCGGCCGATGGCCTGGTGCGAGTCGTCGCCGACACCACCGCGCCCGCGCTGGCCGCGCAGCGCCTGGGGGCGCGCCCGTATTCACTCACCGCGCTGCAGCGCTTCTCCTCCTGTCCGTACCAGTTCCTGCTCGCAGCGATTTACCGGCTGGCGCCACTCGAAGCGCCGGCGCCGCTGCAGCAGCTCGATCCACTCACGCGCGGCGATCTCTTCCACCGCTTCCAGGCTGCAACCCTACGGCGGCTCCAGCAAGACGGGCTGTTGCCGCTGTCGGTGGCGACGTTGCCGCGCGCCCAGCAGCTGCTGCTCTGGGCGATCAAGGGAGTGAACGACGAGGCGTTCGATCGGCTCAATCCCGCGATCGACCGCGTGTGGAAGGACGAGATCGCGGCGATCACCCAGGACCTGAAGACCTGGCTCGAGCGCTTGTCCGAAGAAGGTGCGGAGTGGACGCCCGAGCGCTTCGAGTATTCGTTCGGACTGGCCGACATGAGTGGACGCGACGAGCGAAGCACCCCCGCGCCGGCGCTCGTCGACGGCCGCTACTTGTTGCGCGGCTCGATCGACATGGTCGAGCGTCATCGCCAGACCAGGGCGTTGCGCGTCACCGATCACAAGACCGGCCGCAACCGCACCAAGCCGGGAGAAACGATTGTCGAAGGCGGACGGGTGCTGCAGCCGGTGATCTACGGCCTGGCGCTCGAGGCGCTGCAGCCGGAGGAGACCGTCTACTCGGGGCGGCTATCGTTCTGCACGACCGTCGGCGGCTTCACCCAGCACGAGATTCCGCTCTTCACCGAAGCGCGCAAACGCGGGCTGGAAGTCCTCGCCATCGTCGATCGCGCCGTCGAGCACGGCCTGCTCGCGGCGCGCCCGGCCGCCGAGGCTTGTGGCATGTGCGACTTCCAGACGGTGTGCGGGCGCGACGAGGAGCGGCGGACCAAGAAGAAGGATCCCGAGCGCTTCGCTGACCTGGACGCGCTGAGGGACTTGCCGTGAACACGGTCCAAAGGGAGAATCGCGAGCTCATCACGAGCGATCTCGACGCCACCATGGTGGTCGAAGCCGCCGCCGGCACCGGCAAGACGACGGAACTGGTGGCGCGCATCGTCGCGTTGGTTGAGCGCGACCGCGCGAGAATTGGCGACGTCGTGGCCGTGACCTTCAGCGAGAAGGCCGCCGGCGAATTGAAGTTGCGCCTGCGCGAAGAGCTGGAGCGCGCGCGCGGTCGTCACACGCCCGGGTCGGCCGAGTCCGAGCGCCTGGCCCGGGCGGTCTACGACTTCGAAGAGGCGCAGGTCAGCACCATTCACGGGTTCTGCGCGGAGTTGTTGCGCGAACGCCCGGTGGAGGCGCGCGTCGATCCCGCCTTCACCGTGCTCACCGAGTCACAGGCCGACCAGATCTTCGACGAGGCCTTCACGGGCTGGCTGCACGAGCAATTGGGCGGTCCTGGTGAAGGCGTCCGGCGTTCGCTTCGGCGGCCCGTGCGCTGGCGGCCCGAGGACGAGGATGCCAACGGCCCGATCGAACGCCTTCGCCGTGCCGCTCGAGAATTGCGGGAATGGCGCGACCACACGGCGCCGTGGACGCGCCCGTCGTACCACCGGCATCACGACGTCGACCGGTTGACGGCGCAGCTCAAGGCATTTGCCGAGATGACGGCCCGCCCGCTGAAAAAGGGTGACAACCTGTCGCTCGACACCAGGCCCGCGCGGCTGGCCAGCACGGAAATCGAACGCCAGCGTCGGATGATCGCCGACGATCGGGCCTACGCCGAATCCACCTACGACGGGTGGGAGGCCGCGCTGGTGGCGCTGGCCGATCATCGAGACTTCGCCCGCCCGCGCAAGGGTTCCGGCGCGGCGTTTGCCGCCGGCGTCACCAGGGATCAGGCGCTGGCCTCGCACGCGCAACTGCTGCTCGACCTCGCGGCGTTTCGCGACCTGGCGAATGCCGATCTGGCGGCGCTGCTTCACGAAGAGATTCGCGGGTGCCTCGAACGCTACGAGGCGCGCAAGCAGTCGGCCGGCGCGCTCGACTTCCTCGACCTGTTGATCAAGGCGCGCGATCTCGTGCGCGACAACGAGGAGGTGAAGGCCCGGTTCCGCGGCCGCTTCCGCATGCTGCTGGTTGATGAGTTCCAGGACACCGATCCGCTGCAGGCGGAGCTCCTGTTGTTGCTGGCGGGAAGCGACGACGTAGGGCACCCCGCTAACGTAGGGCACCCCGCTAACGTAGGGCACCCCGCTAACGTAGGGCACCCCTTTAGGGGTGCCGAGATCCGTCCTGGCGCGCTCTTCATCGTTGGCGATCCCAAGCAATCGATCTATCGCTTCCGGCGCGCCGATGTTGGCGCCTACGGACGCATCAGCGACGCGCTCGGCCGCCAGGGCGCGACGCGGGTGACGCTGCAGACCTCGTTTCGCAGCGTGCCCCCGATTCAGCATTTCGTGAACGCGGCGTTCGCCGCCGAGATGACGGGCGATCGAGAGTCCCTGCAGGCCGATTACGTGCCCTTACGCGCGAGTCGTGCCGAGCATCTGTCGCAACCGGCCATCGTGGCGCTGCCGCTCGCGCGGCCGTACGGCAAACGAGATGTCACGCTGGCCGCGCTGGAGCAGGGCCAGCCGCCGGCGATTGGCGAGTTCGTCAAGTGGCTGCTTTCGCCGGAGTGCACGTGGACTGTTGAGGGGCCGCGGACGGAGGGAGACCAACCGACCGGTGGGCGCAAACCTTTAGGTTTGCCCGAAGCGCTGCCCAATCGCCGGCGCATCGTCGCCAGCGACATCTGCCTGCTGTTCCGCCGGTTCCTCCACTACGGCGGCGACATCACGCGGGACTACGTCGAGGCGTTCGAGGCGCGGGGGATTCCGCACCTGCTGGTCGGCGGCAAGACGTTTCACGAGCGCGAAGAGGTGGACACGATTCGCACGGCCTTGACCGCGATCGAATGGCCCGAGGATGAGCTCTCCGTCTACGCCACGCTGCACGGGCCGCTGTTCGCGATCGGCGAGGAAGAGCTGCTCGAGTATCACGCGCAGGCGCGGGTCTTTCATCCATATCGGGTGCCCGAGGGCCTTCCCGAGCGGCTGCGGCCCGTGACCCTGGCGCTCTCGACGCTGCGCGACCTTCATGCCGCGCGCAACCATCGGCCGGTGGCCGATACGCTGGGCCGCATCATCGCCATCACCCGCGCGCACGCGGGTTTCATCCTCTGGCGCGGCGGCGAGCAGGTGTTGGCCAACGTGCTGCACATTGCGGATCTCGCGCGCCGCTACGAGTCGGAGGGGGGACTCTCGTTCCGCGGTTTCGTCGACATGCTGCACGACGCCTCGGGCCGCGCGGATGCGCCGGAGGCCCCAATCCTCGAGGAAGGCAGCGAAGGCGTCCGCCTGATGACGGTGCACAAGGCCAAGGGCCTCGAGTTTCCGGTGGTGATCCTCGCCGACATCGGCTGCAAGTTGAGCCAGGAAAACGCCTCGCGTTATCTCGATTCATCGAAGGGCCTGTGCGCGGTGAGGATTGGCGGTTGGGCGCCGCTCGATCTGCTCGATCACAACGACGAAGAAGCCAGTCGCGACGAGGCCGAAGGCGTGCGGCTGGCGTATGTCGCCGCCACCCGTGCGCGCGACTTGCTGGTGGTGCCGGCCGTGGGTGACGGCCCGTACCAGAAAGGCTGGGTCCGTTCGCTCAACCGCGCGCTCTATCCGCCGGTCGATCGCTGGCAGTCGCCGGTGCCCGCCCGCGGCTGTCCGCTGTTCAAGGGAAAGAGCACCGTGATCGAAGGCGCGAACGGCGAGCCGCCGCGTGGCCCCGATGTTCGTCCTGGTTCGTACGAGATGGTCGATCCCGAAACCACGGGCCACTTCTCGGTCGTGTGGTGGGATCCGCTCCTGCTCGAAGGCCGCGCGGACGATCCGCGGGGCCTCAGGCGCGATGATCTGATTTCCAGGGACGCCAGGCCCGAGGACGTGGCGGCCGACCGGGCGCGCTACGACCAGTGGCGCGCGCGCCGGGCCGCGACGCGGGAAGCCGGCGCCCGGCCGTCAACCCGGATCCAGACGGCGACCGAGTTCGCAGCCGACGCGACGGCTGAAGCCGCTGCCCTCCAGCCGCTGGTGGAGGGCGAGGGCCTCATGGAGGGCGAGGGCTTTAGCCCTCGCCTGGATCCGCGCGCGATCACGATTGAAGAAGTCGCCGGCCGCGGCCCTCGCCCCTCTGGCAAACGTTTCGGCACCCTCGTCCACGCGTTGTTGGCGTCGGTCTCGCTCGCCGCGACAACCGACGATGTGCGCGAGCTGGCGACGCTCCATTCACGCCTGCTCGGGGCGACCGACGAGGAATGCGACGTCGCCGCCCTCGTCGCCCACCAGGTGCTGCAGCATCCGCGCCTCGGAGAAGCGAGAACGGCCGAGGCCGCGGGCCGGCGGGTATGGCGTGAAGCGCCGGTGTCGATGGTGATCGATGGCGTGGTGATCGACGGCCAGGTGGACCTCGCCTTTGAATCAGGCGACGGCTGGATCGTGATCGACTTCAAGTCGGACGTCGAACTCGCCCGCGGCGGCGAAGCCTATCGCCGCCAGGTGGCGTTTTACGTTAGGGCTATCCAGCAGGCTACCGGACAAACTGCCAGGGGCGTTTTGTTGCGGATCTGAATCTGGTGATTTGGCGATTTGGCGATTTTTGATCTCACCAAATCACCAAATGTCGCCAACCCCAAAACTGACCTCAGAGCTGTGTCAGTATTCCTCGGTGAAACGTGTGTGCGTGTTCTGTGGATCGAGCGCGGGTGTGCGTCCAGCGTATTCGGTGGCGGCGAGGGCGATGGGCACGCTGCTCGCGACGCGCGGCATCGGCCTGGTCTACGGCGGCGGGAACGTCGGCCTGATGGGTGTCGTCGCCGATGCGGCGCTTGCCGCCGGCGGTGAGGTGATTGGCGTCATCCCCCGGGCCCTCGCCGACAAGGAAGTCGCCCATTCCGGCTTGACGGACCTGCGCGTGGTGGATTCGATGCACACCCGCAAGGCGATGATGGCCGACCTCGCGGACGGATTTGTCGCCATGCCCGGCGGCGTCGGCACGTTCGAAGAGTTTTTCGAAGCCGTTACCTGGACGCAGCTCGGACTGCATCGAAAAGCGTGCGGGCTGCTGAATGTCGACGGCTTCTACTCGCCGCTGGCCGGTTTCATCGATCGCGCCGTGGCCGAAGGATTCATCAAGCCCCTCCACCGCGGCATCATCGTCGTCGACGATGACCCGGCCCGGCTGCTCGATCGCTTGCTGGCGACGGTGATTCCGGCCGCGCCGAAATGGATCCGCCCCGACGAGACCTGATAGGCCACAGAGACAAGAGACACCAAGAACGGGCCACAGAGACAAAGAGACACGAAGAAGACGGATTTTGGAATACCAGAGCCGCTCAGCAGCACTGGCGTTTACTTCAATGCGCCAGCATGGCTCACGAAGTGGCTATCATCACCACCACCGCATCGTTGGCCGGCATTTCACAGACCACGATAACCAGATTCATGGCTGGGACAGTTCGGTGGTTATTCGCACCGAGCGATGCGAACCGGGACCAGTGGGTGTAGGATGGCCGACGTCTAAGTACATGGTTAGACCGCTAAACGAGGACCGAGATCTAGACAGATGGCAGTGCCTACATACGATCAGTTCATCGAGCCTGTGCTGCGATATTTGGCCGTCCATCCAGATGGGGCGATCGCGCGCGACGTTCATGACGCGACTGCCGACGTCCTGAACGTTAGTGAGACCGACCGTGCCGAAATGCTTCCGAGTGGGACTCAGCTGGTTTACAAGAATCGGGCTGGGTGGGCCCATGATCGACTGAAGCGAGCCGGACTATCGACGAGTCGCCGCCGAGGGTTCTGGCAGCTCACCGAAGCTGGGGCGGCACTCGCTGCCAAGTACCCATCGGGTCTTCCAGACCACGTCATCGAGTCGTTGCTCAGAGAATATAACGACGTGCGGTTGAGACTACCCGACGACGAGGGCGTCGCTGCCCCTTCCGGAGCATCTGAACTGTCCGCAACTGTGAGTCCAGACGATCGTCTCGAGCAGGCGGTCTCAGAGCTGCGACTGGGCGTCGTCGCTGAGGTTCTGGATCAATTGTCCCGCGTTTCCCCCACGTACTTCGAGACCGTCGTACTGGATGTCCTTCACAAGCTTGGCTATGGCACAAGCCGTGCTGACCTCACGCGTGTTGGTCGCTCTGGCGACGGTGGCATCGACGGTGTCATTTCTCTTGATCGCCTCGGTCTGGAAAAGGTCTACGTTCAAGCGAAGCGCTGGCAGAGTTCGGTCGGCCGCCCAGAAGTCCAAGGCTTCTACGGCGCACTGGCCGGTCAGCGGGCGAATCGCGGCGTGTTCATCACGACGTCCTCGTTCAGCACACAGGCCGTCGAATTTGCCGGCTCGGTGGAGCGCGTGGTGTTGGTTGACGGCCGCAAGCTCGCCGAGTTGATGATCGAGTTCGAGGTCGGGGTAACCTCTCGCTCGGTGCGGATTCCGAAGGTTGATTCCGACTACTTCGAAGAGTGATCGCAGACCTAACAGGCCACAGAGACAAGAGACACAAAGAAGACGGGTTTTGGAATACCAAAGCCGCTCAGCGGCACCGGCGTTTTCAATAATTGTCTTCTCTGGCGTCCCGATACGCGTCGGCCTTTGACGGCCGCCCGATCTGTCGCCGGTCGCGCTCGGCGGCGTGATCAATCGCGGTGACGGCGGCTTCCCGCCGCGACCCGGCGCGCGGTCCGCCCGGAGATGCCGGTCAGCTCGGCCAACTCCCTCCACCTGTGCCCCGCCCATCGCAGTACTTGGATTTCGTGTCGCTTTAACATTTCCGGAAAGAATGTGCTCAGAATTTTCGGAACCCGCAGACCTAACAGGCCACAGAGCGCAGAGACACCAAGAAGACGGATTGTGGAATACCAATGCCGCTCAGCGGCACTGGCGTTTTCAATAATTGTCTTCTCTGTGTCTCTGTGTCTCTGTGGCCCCGTTCGTGACTAGCTCTTGGTCCTGCGGAAGCGGGACCTGAGCGCTTGCGACATCACGATGTCGATGCCGCCGCCGGTTGCGCTGCGGGACGCGATGATGGCCATCGTGCCGGGAAACGATTCCACGAAACGCAAGCCGGCCGCCGGTCCGAGGATGAAGGCGGGTTTGCTCAACGCATCGGCGAGCGTCGCGTCGGGAGAAACAATCGTGACGCTCAGCGCCGAGGTGCTGGGCTGGAGCGATCGCGGATCGAGCAGGTGGCCGTAGGTCTTGCCGTCGGCGACGAAGAAATTGTGATACCCGCCGGAGGTTGACACCGCGCCGCCGTCCACGTCGAGCACGCCCAACAGCGCGCCCGTCTGGTCCGGGTCTTCGATGCCGATCTGCCACGCGCTCTTGCCAATGGGATGCCCGACCAGGTACTGGTTGCCGCCGGCATCAATCAGCCCCGCGAAGCCCCGCCGCCGCAACACGCCGCCGGCCAGTTCCACCGCGAAGCCCTTGGCAATGCCACCCAGGTCCAGTTCGACACCACTTCGGCGGAAGGCGACGGTATGCGCGGCCGCGTCGAGCACGACGTTCTCGTACCCGACAAGAGGACGCACCTGCCGCAGTTCGGCGTCGGTGGGCACGTGCGGCTGCTTGTCGTGAAAGCCCCAGAGGCGGACGAGCGGGCCGACGGAAATATCGAAGGCGCCCCCGCTTCGCTGGCTCACCAGTTGCGCCGCCGACAGCACGCCCCACATCGGCTCGCTGACGCGGATTGGCCGCTCGGCGGCGTGCGCGTTGATCTGCGCCAGCTCGCTGTCGTCGCGGTAGTTGCTCATCAGGCGATCGATTTCCACCATCGACGCGAACGCTTCGTCGATGGCGTCGGCGCGCGACTTGGGATCGCCGCCGTAGACCTCGATGGTCATCGAGGTGCCCATCAGGTAGCGATGCACGCGGCTGGAGAGCGGCGTGTCGCCGGCCTGCGCCGCGCGGCCTGGCGCCCCGGAGACGGCCACACACGCCGCCACGGCGAGGCACGCGGCCAGCCGGGTCATTTGTGGGGGAGCGGCATCCGCACGCCGAGCGTGAAGATGCCGGCTTCGAATTTGGTCGTGCTCTGGTAGAACTCGTACTGCACGGTGAGCGCCGTCCCCGCCGGAAACATCATCAAGCCGTCATGCGGCGTGAAGATCCCACGGGCGGTATAGAGATTCGAATCGAACGGGAACAGGCGGAAGTCCGCCGTGTAGTACTGCGGCGAGCCGGTGTAGAAGGGCTCGTAGAAGTACGCGCCGGCCTGGCCGTGCCGCCGGTAGATGCCCGACAGCGTGACGCGCGGTGAAAACTCCTTCGACAGCCCCACCGACCAGGTGTTGGCCTTGACGTCCCAATCATCGGAGTAGCGGCGGAAGTCGGCTTCGAGGTAAGTGTCGGCCGGCAGGGCCTGGCGCAGCCTGGCCGTCAGGGCATGACGTATCCGCGTGTCGGGGTGCACGCCCACCATCTTGACGCCGTCGACCGTCGTCCGCAGGAAGGGATTGGACTGATAGCCGCTGATGTAGCCCAGCTCGTAACCGAGCTGCACGATCGTGTTCTTCGTCAACGTTTGCGTGAGCGTGGCGTAGGCTGAATGCGACGCTTGGTTTTCCACGATCTCGTCGGGATGCAGCTGCGGACGGTTCCAGGAGAAGGAATAGCCGCCGGCCACCGTGGTATTGGCCTGGTTGAGCGACCGCGAAATCGAGGTGGACACGGTGGTCGCCTGGTAGAAGTTCTCGTGGCTGTACTCGCCGCCGACCGACACCTGGGTGTCGCCGTACTTCCTGACGATCGACGCGTTGACGAATACGCGCGCGTTGTTCGCGCCTTCCTCGTGGCATCGCGCGCACGAGTCCGACGCGGCGGTAATCGCATCCACGCCAAAGCCGACCCGCAGCCCGGTGCGATCCGTGAAGTCCTTGCCGAGATCGATGGTGGGACTGAGCACGGTGACGCCGCGCGAATCCACGAAAGTGTGAAACTGGAGGCCGAGCGATTGGGCCGACTGCGGTTCCTGTGCGTGCGACCGCGCCCCGTCCATCATCACGACGGCGGCGACGGCAACCAGCGAGGCGAGCGCCCCACCGACGAGTGCCGTCCCCTTACTTACAGCCACAGCCGCCGCCTTGCAGGCCGAGGCCGCCCGCCGCGCCCTCGCGCGACTCCTGCCAGTGGCCGGCGAAGGCGGTGAGCGCCGGGTCGGGGCTGAACTGCATGCAGGTCTTCGAGAGGCGCCCGCGCTGCCACGGCTGCACGGTGGCGCACGCCGTGGCACCGGCGCCGAGCGCCACCAGCGCCAGCACGGCCAGCACCCGACGAATCGTGGTGGTCCTGGTCATGGTTTCTCCGCCATCAATTCTTCGATCTCGCTGCGATATTGCGGCAAGACCTTCTCGGTGAAGCCCTCGTGCGAAAACCGGATCGCGCCGCGCTTGTCGACCAGGTACGACGTCGGCATCGCGCGCAATTCGAAACCCATCGGCGCCGTCCCCTTCGGATCGAACAGCACGCGCAACTGGAACTCCTGCGAGTTGAGAAACGCGTCAGCCGCGCCGCGCTTCTCGTCGACGTTGATCGCCAGCACCTCGAAGCCGCGCTCGCGATAGGAGCGATACAGCTTGTCGTAGGCCGGGAACGCCGCCTTGCAGGGCGGACACCAGCTGGCCCAGATGTCGACCAGCACGACGCGCCCGCGAAGCGACTCCAGCGTGATCTTGGCGCCATCGCGATCGGGCAGCGTGATGGCCGGTGCCATCCTCGCGTTGCCGCTGGCCGAGAGGACAATCGTCGCGAGTGCGACGACCAACAGTTGGAGGGCGATGGCTTTAGCCGTCGCCGGTATCGTGAATCGAGTCATCGTTGTTGCGCTGCTCCGTTATCGACCACCCACTTGCGAACGAGGTCGGCCTTGGTGGCGGCATTGCCGCTCCAATACCGATACATGCTGGCGTTACGCTGCGTCGTCACGACCAGCGCACTCCTCGCGTTGCCAGGCGAGACCGCGCGCATCACTTGCGCATAGGTGGACATTGAATAGTTGGCCGACGGGCGAGATCCCGAATGGCACCTGGTGCAATCGGACTGAAAGATTGACGCCAGGTCCTGGTTGTACGCGATCGTCACGGTCGGCGTTGGCGTCGGCGTCGGCGCCGGTGTTGGTGTTGGCGTGGGGGTTGGCGTCGGTGCCGGGGTCGTGGGTGTCGTGGTCGGCGGCGGAGTGCTCACCGTCGTCGGCCCGGTGATCGTGTTGGCGACATCGGTGGGCGGCTGCTGCGTCACGCAGCCGGCGAGCGCCGAGGCGACAAACAGAGACAAAACCACGCGAATCGGGAAATTTCTCACAGTGACTTGAGGTGCCAGCACGACGGTCCTTACAGGTGCATGGTACATGCCAAGGCACGCCCTTGGGAAATGGCGACTGGCCAGGGATTAAACGTCACTTTCCAGGGACGTGGCTCCGGGAAAAGGGACATCTTGTGATTTCGCGTCCTACCCGGCGAACTTGTACCCGAGGCCGTGCACCGTGAGGATGTACTGCGGCACGCGCGCGTTCGGTTCGAGCTTCTGCCGCAACCACGCCACGTGGACGTCGACGGTCCGCGTTGAGGGCATCGAGCTGTAGCCCCACACTTCCTGCAGCAGCTCGTCGCGCGAGATAGTGGCGCCGCGGTGTTCGATGAAATACCGCAGCAGCTGGAATTCCTTCGCCGACAGATCGATCGGCGCGCCCTTTTGCATCACTTCGGCCTTGCGGACGTCCACCGTGATGTCGCCGAATTGGTACCGCTCGAGCGAGACGCCGGATTCCTTCGGCGCCCGGCGCAGCAACGCCTCGAGCCGCGCCAGCAGCTCGATGGTTTCAAACGGCTTGGTGAGGTAATCGTCGGCGCCGAGCTTGAGGCCCACCACGCGGTCCACGACCTGCGTGCGCGCGGTCAGCATCAGGATCGGCGTGAGGATCCCCTGTTGACGGACGGTCTTGGCCACCTCGAACCCGTCGCAGCCAGGCAGCATGACGTCGAGCACGATCACGTCGAAGGGTTCGCCGGTGGCGCGGGCGATCGCCGTGTTGCCGTCGCCGGCGGTTTCCACCGAGTAGCCTTCGGCCGTGAGCCGATCGCTCAGCGCGAGCTGCAATCCGGGTTCGTCTTCGACGAGAAGGAGCCTGGTGGACGACACGTCAGGACCGCGCGACGGCTTCCGCCTTCGCGCCTGACGCTTCCACCTTCGCGCGACGAAATAAGCCCGGCGCTTCGGTGGACGAGTCGGCGGACAGGTCCCGAACCGCGACAGGCGTGACCTGGGCCGCTTCATTCACCGCCGGCAGCGCGAGGGAAAACACGCTGCCCTTGCCCGGATCGCTCGCCACCGACACGCGTCCGCCGTGTGCTTCGGCGATCCGGTGCACCAGGTTCAGGCCGAGACCGCTGCCGTGAATCTGCTTCGAGACGGCGTCGCGGCCGCGATAGAACGGCTCGAAGATGTGCTTGCGATCTTCGGCATCGATGCCGAGTCCGCGATCTTCAACAGTGAAGACGACCTGGCCGGGCAAACCTGAAGGTTTGCCCCCACCTCCAGCCGAGGGTTTGCCCCCACCTCCAGCCGAGCGTGGAGGCAACCCTTTAGGGTTGCCTGCGCCTGCGCTGGCGGAAACGCGGATCCAACGAGCCTCACCCCCGTACTTCACCGCGTTGCTGATCAAGTTCTGCAGCGCCGAGCGGAGCGCGGCGACATCACCGGACACCATCGGAATATCCATCGGCACGTCGGTCTCCACGGTGACGCCGGCGGCCTCGATCTCGGTCTTGCAGGCGTGGATGGAATCACTGATGAGATCTGCCGGGCACACGAGGGATTGCGCGGCGGCGGCGCGGCCCGCGGCGATGCCGGCCAGCTGCAACACGCGCTCAACGGTTTCCGCCAGGCGCCGCGCCTCGGTCTGGATGGTCTCGCCGTACTTGCGCACGCGTTGCGGATCGCTGACCACGCCGTCCGCCAGGTTGCTCGCGGCAGTGCCAATCACCGACACCGGCGTCCGTAATTCATGGGAAACCGCCGCCACGAATTCCATCTGCTGCCGCGCCAGTTCCTGCGCGCGCCGGCTCGACACCACGATGAAGCCCACCGACATCGTGAGCAGCAAGAGGATTCCGGAGCTGAGCAACAAGTTGCGCATCCGCACCGCCGCCACCGCGGCTTCAAGCGACCCGGCGCGGTGCTTGGCCACCAGTGTCCAGCGGCCTTCGACGGCACCAAACGGCCGGCCCCCGGTGACGACTCGCGAACTGCCGCCGCCAGGCCCGCGCCGCTCCAGCACCGAGACCATGATGCTTTCCGCGGGGACAGGAGATGCCTCAGTTTGATCCCTGGTCCCTGATCCCTGATCCCTGCCCTTGAGCACGAACATGCGATCGGGACGCGGCGCCATGAAGTCCTGCGACACATCCGGTGCGGCGACGATGGCGCCGGCGGCGCCGGGCTCCGATTCCCAGACCACCTTCGACGGATCCGCCCGATTGACCACCGCCAGCCGATACTCCGGCGTCCCATCGTCGCCATGCAGATGCCGCGCGGCGAGTGCGGGCAGCAGGGCGTCGCGGATCACCGCGGGATCGAGGCGGACGATGGTGAAACCCAGGATGGTGATCTTCGGCGGGCCGACTCGATCCGTGGGCGGTTCGAACACGGTGATGGGATTGACGAGAGTCTCGTCGTCGCTCAACACCGAGGCGAGGTTGCCATCCCGGCGGAAACGGTCGGGCCCGCCGTTGCCGCGGGTCCGCTCCGCGTGGAAGTCGTCCAGATGTTCCACGAGCGACGCGCGCAACGTCGTGAGATCCGGGGGCCAGTCGATGGCGTCAAAGGTCAACGTCGACACGTTCCAGCGCATCAGGCGGAGATCGTCGACGGTCACATCCGTGGCGGCCGCGCGATGCGGCGCCGATTCATCGCCAAATCCAGGGAGGCGGACCTCGACGCCCTTGCCCGACTCGACCAGCAACACCTCGCGCAGCATCTTCGGCGTGCTGGCACCGTCCACCCAGCCCGTATATCTCTGGGCATAGCTGGTCCAATTCCGGTCGCGCAGCACTGAGCCTTCGACCTGCAGCCCCACCATTGCCTTGGACAGTTCCGAATCGAAGTCCACCGCAAACTGCGAGGCCGCGGTGCGAAGCGTGCGGTGCATGCGCTCGCTTTCGGACTGGCTCAACTGCCCCAGCCACTGGTACTGCATCCACGCAAGCGCGGGCACGAGGAGCATCACGATCCCCACGAGCACGGTGACCGCCGAAAAGCGCCGGGCCCCAACCTGCATCAGTGAAGTCTAGCACGCAGAAAATGGCCTAAATCCAGCCAAATCAATCATTTAACATCCTTAACAACCTCTTTGCGTACCCTTAACGTCTGAGATCAAGCGGCCACCGTAATATCAGGAGACCGACTCAGGAGGAGTTCACAGATGCGCGTGTTAACTGCCATTGCCGCGACCGTCATGCTGGCGTCCGTCGTTCAGATCGACCGGATTTCAATCACCCCGCTTCAGGCCGCGGATCGTGTGGCCGATGTCCTGGCCGGCGCGCGCAAGGCGCTTGGCGGTGCGGACAAGCTCGCTGCGGTCAAGGCCATCAGCGCGGAAGGCCCGTTCCGCCGGTCGATGGGCCAGCGCGACATGGAAGGAACCATCACCCTGTTGTTGCTGCGCGACAAGTACCGCCGGTCCGAAGAGATGCAGATGGGCGGCATGGTGAACGGCCCCACCATCGAGCGCATCTCGGTCTTCAACGGCACCGAGGCGTGGGACGACGTGCAGAACAACGCGGCGGGCGGCGGACCCGGCGGCGGCGGATTCCGGATGGAGATTCGCACCGATGGTCCGGGTGGCCCCGGCGGTGCGGGCCGCGGTGCGGGCCCTGGCGGCGGCATGCTGACGCCGGAACAACTCGCCGAACAGCGCGTGCGTCGCGCCAAGGTGGAGATGCAGCGCTGGACGATTGCGCTGCTCGCCGACACCACGCAACCGTGGGTGGATGCCGGCATCGCCGAATCGCCCGACGGCAAGGCCGACATGCTCGACACCAAGGATGAGAACGGCCGCGACGTGCGCCTGTTCATCGATCAGGCGTCGCACTTGCCGCTGATGCTGCAGTACCAGGAAATTCGGCCACAGATCATGATGGCCGGTGGCCCGGGCCGCGGTGGTCCCGGTCGCGGCGGTCCCGGCGCAGCACCCGGCACCGCAGCACCCGGCACCCCGGCACCCGGCACCCCTCCAACCCCGGAAGAAATGCAGGCGCGCCTCGAAGAGATGCGCAAGAACCCGCCCAAGCCCTCGACGTTTGCGATGCACCTCACCGATTACCAGAAAGTCGACGGCATCATGCTGCCGCACAAGATCGACATCGCCATCGACGGCCAGCCCAACGAGGAATGGACGATCGAAAAGTACAAGCTGAACCCCACCGTCAAGGCTGACGTGTGGGCGCGACCTAAGAAATAGGCTTCGGGCTACAGGCTGCAGGCTTCGGGGGCTTCGGGCTACTGGCAACCACAGCAAGGCACAAGGCGGAAATGAAATCACTTCGAAATCTCGTATCGGTTCTGGCGCTGGTGGCCGCGGTCACTTCGACCGCGGCGGCGCAGGTGGTGCAGGGCAGCGGCGCGACGATGCTGCGGGTGACGGTGCTCGATCAAACCGATGCCGCGCTGGTCATCGCGCAGGTCACGGTCACCGGCCCCTCCGGCGTTGAACGGACAGCCATGGTCGATGCGCGGGGCGTGGCGGAATTCGCCGACCTTGCGCCTGGCAACTACCAGGTCCGGGCCAGCGCCGAGAGCTTTCGCACGGTGAGCCTTCCCCACACCGTGAAACGAGGCGCGAACCAAACCACCCTGCGCCTCGCCGTGGCCGCCATCGAGCAGAGCGTGGTGGTGCAAGACCAGGGCGCGGCCGATCGCCGCGACAACGGCTTCACGCAAACGCTGACGCAGGATGAGATCGACGCGCTGTCCGACGATCCGGACGAGATGGCCGACCAGCTGGCGCAGATGGCCGGCCCCGGCGCGCAGATCTTCGTCGACGGTTTCCGCGGCGGCCGGCTGCCGCCGAAAGACC
>JBDTMB010000059.1:0-17573 GCA_039934485.1 Vicinamibacterales bacterium | reverse complement strand
TGGAAGGGATCGCCGACGGCGGACGGCTCTCCGTCAAGGGGCCGAACGTGATGCTCGGCTACCTGCGCGCCGAGCACCCCGGGGTGCTGCAGCCGCCGGCCGACGGCTGGTACGACACCGGCGACATCGTCGAGATCGATCGCGAAGGCTTCGTGACGATCAAGGGGCGCGCGAAGCGTTTCGCGAAAATCGCGGGTGAAATGGTGCCGCTCGGGACGGTCGAAGACCTCGTCGCGAAGGCGTTTCCCGACGGCGCCCACGCGGTGGTGGCGGTGCCCGATGCCAAGCGCGGTGAACAACTCGTGCTGCTCACCGACACCGCGGCCGTGACCCGCGCGATCCTGGCGGGAGCCGCGCGCGAAGCCGGGCTGCCGGAGATCTTCGTGCCGCGCGTGATTTCCCGCGTCGAGGAGATCCCGGTCCTCGGCACCGGCAAGATCGACTACGTGTCGGTGCTGCGGCTCGCGATGAGCGCGCCTGCGTAATCTGCGCCATCTGCGCCATCTGCGGCATCTGCGGCATCTGCGGCCTAGTGAGTCGTTGCGCTGGCGCCCTTCAAGTGTTCGCCGAAGAACCGGTCCACACGGTTCCAGGCGTCTCGCAACACCTGGGCGCGCGTGAAGTAGTGGAACTCGCCGGGATAGACCATGAACGACACGAGGCCGCCCTTACCCTTGGCGAGCAGTTCGTCAACCAGCCGCACCGAGTGCAGGTACGGCACGTTGACGTCGGCAGTGCCGTGCAGGATCAGCAGCGGCCGCTCGAGCCGGTCGACGTGCGAGAGCGGCGAGGCGTTCTTGTAGACCTCGGGGTTCTGCGCCGGCGTGCCGATGCGGCTCGCCGTCCAGCCGCCGTGATAGGGATCTTCGTAGTACATCGCGTAATCGGCGACGCCGGCCACATCGACGCCCGCGCGAAATAACGTCGGCTGATCCGTCACGGCGATCAACGTGAAGAAGCCGCCGTAGCTGAGCCCCCACACACCGACGCGATCCATGTCCACGTAGCCGAGCGTCTTCAGGTAATTGGCCGACATCCACGCGTCCTTCGCGTCCTTGCCGCCCACGTCCATGTAAACGCCCTGCCGCCAGGCCTTGCCGTAGCCGATGCTGCCGCGGTAGTCGGGCATGAAGACCACGTAGCCCTGCTGCAGGAAGTACTGGTGCACGCTCGAATAGACGGCGTAGTTGCGCTGCACGTGCCAGCCGTCGTAGTTCTGGTTCACGCCGTCGCCGTGAATCCAGACGATGGCGGGATGCTTCTTGGACTTGTCGAGGCCGGGCGGCACGTAGAGCCAACCCGGCACCTGCTGGCCGTCGGGGCCGGGATAGTGGACGAATTCCGGCGCCACCAACCTGCTGCGATCGATCGAGGCAGGGAACGACGACGACAACCGGACCGGCGTCGCGCCGGGCTTCGCGTCGATCACAAACACGTCGGCGGAGTTCTGCGGATCGGTATGTTGATACACCAGCCGCGCGCCGTCGGGTGACCATGACGGGTTGATGTTGGTGCCGCGACCGGAGGTGATCATGGTAATCGTGGCCTTGGCAGGATCGGACCCGATGGTCGCGATGCCGAGGTGCCGAACCCCGGGCCGCTCCGGTTCATTGGCGTCGAAGGCAATCCTGGTGCTGTCGGGCGACCAGGCGGGCCGCCACGCCTCGAACTTGCCCTTCGTGATCTGCACGCCTTCCCCGCCGCCGGCCGGCATCACGTAGAGGTGATCCCAGCCGTCGCGATCGCTGACCACGGCGATCCACTTGCCGTCGGGCGACGGCAGCGCGCCGGCGCCGGCATCGCCGGTGATGCTCCAGAACTTCGCGTCGCTGTCTTCGCGCGCCACGCGCGTGGCGCCGGTGGCGATGTCGGTGACGTAATTGGTCCGCTTCTTGAAATCCGCCGACGTCCGATCGAACACGACACGTTTGGCATCAAGCCAGCGCACGCCGCCGCCGCCCGGCGTGCCAATCGCCACGGGCTTGCCGCCCGTGGCGGCGACGACAAACGTCTGGCTCGGAGTCCGTTCGGTGATCGTGTAGATGATCTTCGCTCCCGAGTACGCCGGCGTTTGCTCGTGACGAATGGATTCGGCGCCGGCAGCAAACGCGAGGTGCGCGCCGTCAGGCGACCAGCTCGCGCCGCCGATGCTCTTGTCGTCGTGCGCGAGCCTGGTCTCCTTGCCGTCGACGAGCGAGCGGACGAAAAGATCGGTGCCGGTTCGGACAAACACCACGCGCTGGCCATCCGGCGACACTGAAATGTTGGACTCTGGCGTTGGCGTGGTCCACGCCGCAGCGGGTGCTCCGCCGGCGGCGGCGACCTGCCAGAGATCACCGCCGCGAGCGAAATACACCTTGGTGCTATCCGCACTCCAGAACGCGTTGGCGATCGTTCCGTCCGGGTACGACGTCAGCGCCCTGGGTTCGCCGCCGGTGGCAGCGTCGGCGACATACAAGTTGCCGATGCCCGCGCGGTCCCAGACAAAGGCCACCCGCTTGCCGTCGGGAGACCACAGGGCATTCGACGGGTGCTTGATGTCGATCAGCTGCTCGATGGTGAGCTTGCTGGTGGAGGCGGTTTGTTCCACCGCGGTGGCGGCGCACGAGCTGGCGAGGGCCGCGAGGACGAGGACGGCAAGGTGCTTCATCACGATCTCCGATTCCTGCAGAGTATAGCGATGAATTAACAACGAATGAAGAATAACCCATAACCAAAGCTTGGTTATTCGTTATTGGTTATTCGTTATTGGCTATTCGTAATTTGTCATTGGTTATTCAGTATCATGACGCCCACATGTCGGACACTCGCTCACATCTCGCGCGCCTCGACGCCACGCGCTGGCGGATTGCCATCGCTTTGACGGTGGCGATGACGGCCGTCTACGTCGTCTTCATCCTGTTGATTGCGTATGACAAGCCGCTCCTCGGCACGATCCTCGTCCCTGGCCTGAGCCTGGGCATCCTGCTCGGCGCCCTCGTCATCGTCGTCGCGTGGTTGCTCATCTTCGTCTACGTGCGGTGGGCCAACACCCATTACGACGGACCGATCAACGAGATGCGCCGGCAGCGCGCCGCCTCGGCCGGGGCTTCGGCGAGCCAGGCGGTGCCGAAGTGACGCCGGGCGCGGTCGAGCCCAACCTCGTGGCGATGGCGGGCTTCTTCATTTTCATTGGCCTGTCGCTCGTCATCACCTGGTTTGCGGCGCGGCGGACCAAGAGCACCGAGCACTTCTATGCGGCGGGACGCAGCGTGACGGCGCTGCAGAACGGGATGGCACTGGCCGGCGACTACATGAGCGCCGCCAGCTTTCTCGGCATCGCCGGGCTCGTGGCGCTATCGGGCTTTGATGGCCTCATCTACTCGATCGGCTTCCTGGTCGGCTGGCCGGTGGTGATGTTTCTCATCGCGGAGCAGTTGCGCAACCTCGGGAAGTACACGTTCACCGATGTCGTGGCGTTCCGGCTGCGACAGGAACCCGTGCGGATCGCCGCCGCGATCGGCAGCCTGGCCGTGGTGGCGTTCTACCTGATCGCGCAGATGGTGGGGGCCGGCAACCTGATTCGCCTGTTGTTCGGATTGCCGTACGAAACCGCAGTGACGATTGTCGGCGTCGTGATGCTGCTCTACGTGCTGTTCGGCGGCATGCTGGCGACGACGTGGGTGCAGATCGTCAAGGCGGTGCTGCTGCTCGGCGGTGCCGGGCTGCTCGCGGGCATGGTGCTCTTGCGCTTCGGCTTCAATCCGCTCGCGCTGTTCGACGCCGCCTCGCAGAAATATGGCGCGTCGGTGCTGGCGCCGGGCCGGCTGGTGTCGGATCCGCTGGACGCGATGTCGCTCGGCCTCGCCTTGATGTTTGGCACCGCCGGCCTGCCCCACATCCTGATGCGCTTCTACACCGTGCCCGATGCGAAGACCGCGCGCGTGTCGGTGGCGTATGCGACCGCGATCATCGGCGTCTTCTACCTGTTCACGTTCGTGCTCGGCTTTGGGGCGATGGTGCTGGTGGGACAGGACGCGATCAGGGCGGTGGACGCCGGCGGCAACATGGCGGCGCCGCTGCTGGCGGAAGTGGTCGGCGGCCAGGCCTTTCTCGGCTTCATCTCCGCGGTCGCCTTCGCGACCATCCTGGCGGTGGTCGCCGGGCTCACGCTGGCCGGCGCCGCGGCGCTGTCGCACGACATCTGGGTGGGGGTGATCCGCCGTGGTCACGCCAGTGAGCGCGAGCAACTCGTCGTTGCCCGCGGCGCCACCGTGATCCTGGCCATCTTCGCGATCGTCCTCGGCATCGCCTTCAAGGGCCAGAATGTCGCCTACATGGTGGGACTCGCGTTTGCCATTGCCGCCAGCGCCAACTTCCCCGCGCTGGTGCTGTCGATGTTCTGGAAGCGCTGCACCACGCGCGGCGCCCAGGCGTCCATCCTCGTCGGCACGGTGTCCACGCTGCTGTTGATTTACGGCTCGCCGACCATCCAGGTCGACATTCTCAAGCACGCCTCGGCGTGGTTTCCGCTGAGGAATCCCGGACTCGTGACCATCCCGCTCTCGTTCGTCGTCGGCATCCTGGTGTCCCTGGCCGCGCGGGAACCCGAAGCCGAACGCCGTTACGCCGCGCTCGAGGCCCGCATCCACTTCGGCGAGGATTAAGGTCCCTCTTCAGCGGTGTCGCAGTGCCGCGAGGGGGTCCAGGCGCGAGGCACGCCAGGCCGGCACGAAGGAGGCGGCCAGCGCGATCGCGGCGACGATGGCGGTGGCCAGCACGAACGACGCGGCATCTGTCGCGCTCACGCCGTAGAGCGCCGCCGCCAGGAGGCGCGTCACGGCGACGGACATGATCAGTCCGAGCGCCATCCCGAGCGCAGCCAGCGTCAACCCGCGGCCGAAGAATTGCCGGACCACGTCGAGTCTCGACGCCCCGATCGCCATGCGCACGCCAATCTCCTGCGTGCTCTGCTCGATCGTGTACGCCACCAGGCCGTAGATCCCCAGCGCCGACAGCAGGATGGTCATGATGCCGAACATCAACAGTGTTCCCGCCGCCATTTCATACGGCGACAACGCCACGCGGGTCTGTTCGATCAGCAGCTTCGAGGTCAGCAACGGCAGGTTGGGATCCGTGGCATGGAGTTGCCGGCTCACGACACCGAGGATATCCGTCGAAGCATCGGACGCTCTGACGTGCAGCGTCAGGGACGAAGTGTAGGCCTGCAGGAATGGCAGGTAGAAATACGGCCTCGGGGCCTCGGTCAGCCGGGCGTACTTGAGGTCCTGTGCCACGCCGACGATCGTCAACCAGTCACCGCCGGACTTGAGCCGCTTGCCGAGCGCGGCCTCCGGCGTTTGCCACATCCGCCGGGCGAGCGTTTCGTTAACGATGGTCACACCGGTGGCGTGCTCATCGTCTCGCCGCTCGAACGGACGGCCGCTGATGATCGGCACGCGCAGGGTGCGGAAGTAATCTGCGGAAACGACGTTATAGAGGAACGAGAGGTCTTCGTCCGATCGGGGCTCGTAGCCTTCGATCGTGACACGGCGGCTCGCCCCGTCAACGAGCGTCAACGGCAGGAACGCTGCCACGCTCGCCGACTCAACCTCGGGACTCGCCGCGAAGGCATCGAATAACCTGGTGACCAGTTCGCGTCCGCTCTGCGAGTCGTAGCCGCTCGGCTCCAGGTCGACCGCGACTGATGAGACGCTGTGGGAATCAAAGCCGCCGTCGGCCTGCCGCGCGGCGATCAGGCTTCGAGTGACGAGGCCGGCGCCGACCAGCAGCAAGAGCGACACCGCAACCTGGGCCACCACCAGCGCCGACCGCAAACGGCTTCGGGCCGCACCCCGGGGCGATTCGTCTTTCATGACCGACGCCAGTTCCACGCGCGAGGTTTGCAGCGCCGGCACGAACCCGAAGACCAACGCGCTGGCGCACGACAGGAGCAGCGAGAAGCCAAGCACCCACACGTCGGTCGAGGCATTGAGGCTCACGCGCATCGGCGCCGCGGCGGCCGCGCCTGACGACAAAAATGGGAGCAGGACCCGCGCGAGGGCCACCCCCAGCAAGGCGCCAGGCACGGCGAGGACCAGGTTCTCCACCAACAGCAGCCGCAGAATGCGCGACCGGCTCGCCCCAAGCGCCAGGCGCACCGCGACTTCGCCGCGCCGGCTGGCGCCGCGCACCATCACCAGGTTGGCCACGTTGGCGCAGACCACCAGCAGCAGGAGAATGCCCGTGCCGCCGAGCATCGAGACCACCGGCAGCAGGTAGGTCTGCGCGCCGTACGGCGACTGCCAGATCGGAATCGCGTGAGAGCGATAGGTCATGTTCAGCACCGGCTGGTCGGCGTCGAGCTGGGCGGACTGCACCTCAAGCCGCGCCGACGCCGCGTCCCTGGTGACCCCCGGACGCAGGTGGCCGAAGACGATCAACATCCGCATCCCGCGGTGTTCCAGGCGATCCGGCGGGAACAGCTGAGGCAGCATCATCAGCGGGACAAACACATCGGTGACGAGGCTGACAATCGAGCCCTGGAACCGCGGCTCGAGCACGCCCACCACCGTGTACGGATGCGCATTGAGTTGAATGGTCTTGCCGACGATCGCGGGATCCGATCCGAACGTGCGACGCCACATGCCGTCGTTAATGACCGCCACCGGGTGTTTGCCCGGCGTCACGTCATCAGCCGGTGACAACGTCCGGCCGAGTTGCGCATGCACGCCGAGCGCCTGGAAGTAGTTGCCGGTGACGATCTCGCCCCACACCCGCTCTCCGCGCGAACCGAGACCGAGGCTCAATGGCGCCATGTCACAGCCCGCCAGATCGGTGAACGACTCGTTGTGGTCGCGGAAGTAGCGATAGTCGGGGTATGACAGCGCCACCTGCCGCCCGCCGTTCGATCGGCTCACCACCACGGCCAGGGTCGCGGAGTCTTTGACGCCGGGAAGGGGTTCGAGCGCGAGGCCCTTGAACACGCTGAACACCACGGCGTTGCCGCCAATGCCTAGCGTGAGGACGGCGATGACGACCAGCGAGAAGCCGGGATTCTTGACGATCATCCGGACGCCGAAGCGGGCGTCCTGCCAGACATCGGTGAGCCACTCGAGCCAGCCGCCGCGCCAGACCCGGCGCGTCGCTTCGGTCGTGCGGAGCACATTGCCGAACTCTTTCCTCGCCGCCAACCGTGCCGCTTCCGGATCGGCACCATCGTCGACCCGGTCGCGCGCCGCCATGGACAGGTGGTTGCCGATTTCATCCTGGAGGTCGCGATCGATCTCGTGGCGGCGAACGATCCAGCGCCAGATCTTCATGTCAACCCTTCGCGCGCCGAGGCGCGAGAATGCCGCCGATCACCGACACGAGTTGCGACCACCGGTCGCGTTCCCTCAACAACTGCTTCTTGCCGTCCGGCGTGAGGCGATAGAACTTGACCCTCTGGTTGGCGTCACTCTGCGCCCACGAGGCCTTGACCCAACCCTGCCGCTCCAGCCGATGCAGCGCCGGGTAGAGCGAGCCGGTTTCCACCTGCAAGGCTTCGTGGGACTCGACCCGGAGCGCCTGGCTGATCGCATAGCCGTGCTGCGGCCCCCATTGCAGGGTCTGCAGGATCAACATGTCGAGCGTGCCCTGCAGTAATTCAAGACGAGCCTGGTCGCGGCGCGGTTCCATAGGGTGTAGACACTCTACATCGCCAGGGTGTAGCGTGTCTACAGCCAGTGGCGCCGGGGCACCGCTAAAGCGGTGCCCTACGAGCGCGGGCTACTGACGCGGGCCGCGAACGTTCTCGGTGGGATACGGCTCGCCCGCGAGATAGCGGGCGCGGTCGGCGGGATCGAAGATGCGCACCTGGCGATTGAGGTCGAAGCGCGGCGGCCAGTCGAGCGCGCCAAGCACCGAGGCGCCGCGAAACCGCTCGCGGAACTCCGCTTCCTCGCGGCGTTCGAGCAGGATGTACGGCGGGCGGCCCTGGGCCGTGAGCCACTCGACGCTGCGATCGAGCCAGGCCGGATCGAGCGAGTCCCACATCACCGCCTCGCGGCCGGCGTGAAACTTCATGCTGCCGCTCTGCCACACCGTGATCAACACCGCCTGCGCCGGGAGTCGATCGCGCACCAGTCCGCCAGTTTCGCGAAACCGCCCTTCGAGCCGTTGCAAGCTGAGCGCGTCCTTCGCGGCGGGCGTCTTGAGCATCCAGAACGCGAGGACGACCGTGAAGATCGCGAGCCCGCCGCCCATGCGAGCCCGCCGCGCGAGATCGACCATGGCGGCACTCGCCAGCACCGTGCTCAGCACCAGCGCCGGCATCAGGAACCGCAAATACCACCACTCTGGATAGGTCAGGTAGAAGAGGTAGATGCCCACTACAATGACCGCCGCCGTGAACCAGAGCCACGCGAGGCGGCGAACGGCTCGCGCCAGCACGAAAGGCGCGACGAGCGCCACCAGGGGAAAGATGCTTTGCGTCGCCAGGAGGGCGCGCCAGTAGTTCGCCGCATTGATCGGCACATGCGACAGTGCAAAGAGCCGGCCGGCGTCACCGTAGCCGGTGCGGAAGGGACTGCCATACAAGCCGAAGTTCAGCCCCAGCAGGATCGCCACTCCCGGAACCAGCCCGAGGAAAAACGGCACCTGGAACCGCGTCGCCGCGACCAGTGCGGCGATGGGCGCCAGGTTGGGGCGAACCAGGATCGCCACGCCCGTCAGCGCCCCGGCCAGCCAGCCGCTGTGCCGGGATTCCCACGACGCCGCGGCGAGCGCCGCCATCCATAGCGCCGCCGTGACGATATCGTTCATCGGCTGCACGGCCTGAAAGAGCACGATCGGACTCGCCGCCACCAGCACGGCCGCCACCGCGCCGGCCATGCCCCCGGCCAGGCGCTGCGCCAGCACGAATGAGAACCAGACGAGCAACGCCGCGGCGACAGGCGTGATCAGGAACAACGCTCTTGCGCCGCCCACCACCATGAGCGGCGCCATCAACACCGACATCCCCGCGCCACAGATCGGCGATGCGCCGTCGCGTCGGACGGGAGAGGGAACAAAGCCGGCGGGCGCCAGCGTGAGCGGCGCATCGGGCCAGGGCGCGGCGATGGCCATCGCACTCGTGGGCTGCAGGTGCCCGTGCGCAAACGCTTCGGCCATCAACGCGTAGCACGAGGAGTCGGAACCGCCAACTGCCCACGTGCCGCGCACGAGGCCAAACGCCGCGAGAGACAGCGCCGCGGTCAGTGCCAGGGCCTGCCCACCGTAGCCCGACGAAGCCCTCACCGCGTCGTCGGGGCGGCGGTGGGTCATTTGCGGACGCGGTACCTGAGCAGGACCTTCACCGCCTGCACGCCGTCGCGCCAGCCGATCTTCTTGCCCTGCGCGCGGCTGCGCGGCTCGAACCGCACCGGCAGCTCGAGGATCGCGTGCCCGCTGCGCAGCAGCTTGGCAGAAATCTCCGGCTCGATGTCGAAGCGGTTGCACTCGAGTTCGAGTGATTTCGCCACGTCGGCCAGCATCACCTTGTAGCAGGTTTCCATGTCGGTGAGCCGGCCGCCGAACAACAGGTTGGTGACGCCGGTCAGAAACTGGTTGGCGGCGATCGAGATGAACGGCGCGTCGGGACGGCCGGCCAGGAAGCGGGACCCGTACACGACCCTGGTCTTGCCTTCGACAATCGGCAGGACGAGTTCGGCGAGTTGCGCGGGGTCGAGCTCGAGGTCGGCGTCCTGGATGGCGACGATGGTGCCGCCGGCGTTCGCAAAGCCGATGCGAATCGCGCTCCCCTTGCCGCCATTCTTCGCGGCATGGATGATGCGCAGCTCGGGCCGCGGCGGGATGCGATCGAGCGCCTCGCGCGTGCCGTCGGTGGAGCCGTCGTTGACGACGAGGATTTCGCGCGCCACCGGCAAGTCGATCGCGATCAGCCGCTCAATGACTTCGGCGACCGTCCGCGCTTCGTTGTATACGGGAACGACGATGGAGAGCAGGTGCGTCAAGTCGTCATGCCTCGACGACGGCGGCCGGCGAGCTCTTGTCGATCTTGCGCGCGGGGACGCCCGCGTAAATCGCGGCGCCGTCCAGCTTCGAGCCCTTCAAGACCACGCTGAGCGCGCCAATCTGGCATTTTTCTCCGGCTTCGACGTTGATGCCCACCATGCTCCCCAAGCCCACCGTCACAAACCGGCCCAGCCGCACCGGACCGGTCTTCACCATGCCACCCTCCACAGTATGTCCCGAGAGGTGCACGTTCTCACCAATTACCACGCCGTCGCCGAATTCCAGCATGTTGTGATCGGAGATCGACAGGCTGTTGATATGCACGCCGCGCCCGATCCTGGCGCCGTTCCAGCGCAGGTACCACGTCCACAGCGGTGAGGCGCGAAAGAAGGTGCCCACCAGGACGCGGACGACGTGGGTGGAGATCATGTAGCGCGACCACTTGAGCAACGGCCACTCGAGATCGCGGAGCTTCCACTCGCCATTGGGCGGCGTCCGCCAGCCACAGAGCTGGGTCGAGAACGCCGACAGCGCGACGAGGGAGATGGCAAAGAACAGATACGCCGGCACCAGCGTGGTGGCGACGATGGCGGGGCGCAGAAACGGCAGATCGGGAATGGCCCACGTGAGCGTCCACGTCCAGAAATAGAACGCCGGCAACACCGACAATCCAAACACCAGGCTCTCGACGAGGAAGATCGAGATCACGGTCCAGGCCACGCGACCGGTTTGCGCCGGGGTCACGCGGCGCAGAGTACCATAAGAACCGGGATGACTTCAGGCTCCAGTCGTCAGGCTTCAGGCTTCAGGCGTCAGGCGTCGGGATCCCGGTTACCGGCTCCCGGGTCCCGCCCGCCGTTGGTGCTGGTTCCGGGCATCGACGGCACCGGCTTGACGTTTCATCGGCAGGTCCCGCTGCTCTCCCGCCGCTATGCCGTGACCACTGCCCGCCTGCGCGACACGGCCGATCGGATGGACGATCTCGTCGCCGACCTGGATGCGATCGTGGCCACGGCGGCGCCGGGTGGCGGGCCGGTCACGCTGCTCGGCGAATCCTTTGGCGGGGCGCTGACGCTCAGCTACGCACTGGCCCACCCCGAGCGGGTGTCGAAGTTGGTCATCCTGAATTCATTCGCGCATCTCGATTCACCGCGGCGGTTGTGGCTCGCCTATCAACTCGCGCGCGCCACACCGTGGGGCTTGATGCCGGTGGCCCGCCGCCTGGCGGCGTGGCGCCTGCACTCGCCGCAGACCAGCCGCGAGGAGATCCGTCACTTCCACCGGTTGATGCGCGCCTCAACGCAGGCCGGTTACCTCTCGCGACTGCGCATGCTTCAGACCTACGACGTGCGCCGGCAACTGGGCGCCATCGAGGCGCCTGTGCTCTACCTCGCCAGCGAGGGCGATAACCTCGTGCCGTCGGTGCAGCAGGCGCACCTGATGAAGACGCTCACGCCGCGCGCGACCGTCCGCATCCTCGAAGGCCACGGACACATCTGCCTGATCGCGCCCAACCTCGATCTGTCGGTGATTCTCGACGAATGGACGGCGTCCGCATGACCGCCCGGCCGCTCGACGGGGTGCGGATCGTCAGCATCGCGGTGAACCTGCCCGGTCCCGTGGCGGTGGCCAGGCTCGTCGCCGATGGCGCGACCGCCGTGAAGATCGAGCCGCCGTGGGGTGATCCCCTGAGGGCGCTGAATCCCGAGTGGTACGAGGAGCTGCACGCGGGCGTGGAAACGCGCGTGCTCGACCTGAAGTCGCAAGCGGGCGCGGAGGCGATCCGCGACCTGCTCGCCTACACCGACATCTTCATCGCCAGTCATCGCCCTGCCGCCCTCGGGCGGCTCGGCCTCGATGCGGAGGAAATGCTTCAGGCGTTTCCGCACGTGCGCTACTTGAACATCGTCGGCAACACGGCGCAGGTGGAGGATCCCGGCCACGACCTCACCTACCAGGCCCAAGAGGGGCTCGTGACGGATCGGCTGCCGCTCACCTTGCTCGCCGACATGACCGGCGCGGAGCGCGCCTATGCCACCGCGTTGCTGCTGCTGCGCGACGAGCCAGGCGCGCGGCGGGAGGTCGGACTCTTCGACTGCCTGCAGTCCCTCACCGCGCCGATTCGCCATGGGCTCACGGCGCCCGGCGGCCCGCTTGGCGGAGCCAATCCCGCCTACGGCGTCTATGCCGCGCGCGGCGGCCACGTGGCGGTGGCGGCGCTCGAGCCGCATTTCCGCCAGCGCCTCTACGCGGCGCTCGGCCTCCGCGACAGCGCCGCGCTCACCGACGCGTTTCACCATCGCACGCCGGAAGAATGGGAAGCCTGGGCAGCCGAGCGCGACATTCCACTGGCGGCGGTTCGGTGAGTGCCGGATCGTCGTAGGGCACCCCTTTAGGGGTGCCGGAGATCATCAATGAACCATGAAGACGTGCTAAACGCGGCGCATTCGCGCGCCACGCAGTATCTCGATGGCGTGCCTGATCGCCATGTCGGCGGGCGCGCGCAGCGAGCGGACCTGCTGAAGGCCTTGGGCGGTCCACTGCCGACCGCTCCCGCCGATCCCGTTGAAGTCCTCAATCGACTCGCCCACGACGCCGACCCTGGCATCGTCGCGTCGGTTGGCCCGCGCTACTTCGGCTTCGTCACCGGCGGCGCCATCCCCGTCACGGTCGCCGCGGACTGGCTGGCCAGCGCGTGGGATCAGAATGGCTGCCTCTACGTGATGTCGCCGGCCGTGGCGGCGATGGAAGACATCGTCGCGGCGTGGATCCTGGAAATCCTCCGGCTCCCGAGCCAGGCAAGCGTGGGCTTTGTGACGGGCTGTCACATGGCCAACTTCACCTGCCTGGCCGCGGCCCGGCATGAAGTGCTGCGGCGCTCGGGATGGAACGTCGAGACCCAGGGACTGCAGCGGGCACCGCGCGTGCGCGTGCTGGTCGGCGATGAAGTGCACGTCTCCGCGGTGGGCGCGCTGCGGTATCTCGGCTTCGGCACCGAGGAACTGGAAGCCGTCGCGGTGGACGATCAGGGTCGCATGCGCGCTGATGCGCTGAAGGCGAAACTCGCCGGCAACGCTGGCCCGACGATTGTTTGCGCCCAAGCCGGCAACGTGAGCACCGGCGCCAGCGATCCGATCGGCGACCTTGTCGCCCTCGCGCACGTCAGCGGCGCATGGGTTCACGTCGATGGCGCGTTCGGGCTGTGGGCGGCCGCGGTCCCCGAGCTGCGGGGCCAGGTCGCCGGGATCGAGGGCGCCGATTCGTGGGCCACCGACGCACACAAGTGGCTCAACGTGCCATACGACTCCGGCCTGGCGATTGTCGCCGACCCGGCCCCGCACCGCGCCGCGATGAGCATGAAGGCCACCTACCTGCAACGCGGCGACGACGAAGAACGCATCGGCATGGATTGGTCGCCCGAGTCGTCCCGGCGGGCGCGGGTGATCCCAATCTACGCGCTGTTTCGCACGCTCGGCCGCGACGGCATCGAAGACCTGGTGCGCCGCACGTGCACGCTGGCGCGCCGGATGGCCGAGCGGCTGTCGCGCGGCGCGGGCGTGGTGATCCTCAACGACGTCGTCCTCAACCAGGTGCTCGTGCGCTTCACGAGCCGGGATCGCCGGAGCGACGACGAGATGACGCGCGAGGTGATCGCGAAGGTGCAGGCCGACGGCACGTGCTGGGCCGGGGGCGCATTCTGGCAGGGAAAACAGGCGATGCGGATCAGCGTCTCCAACTGGTCGACCACGCCCGAGGACATCGACCGATCGGCCGACGCGATCCTGCGCTGTTACTAAGGCTTCTTCGGCGCCGCCTTCTTCGGCGGGGGCCCGGGGTGGTACTCGAGCATCACATTGCTGATCGTGGCGATCGGCCGTCCCGAGGCGTTGAAGGTGTCCACCACGCCGTCGGGGCGGGTCACGCTGAGCCTCTCGCCGAGGATCGACACCTGCTCCTCGACCTCTGCGGGCAATTCGATGGTGATGAACTCGTCGCCGGTCGGCGCCACCGCCTTCATGCCGCCGGGCCCAACGCCGCCGGCGATCCGATCGAAGAGATCTTTCTCCGTGCGGAACTCGTTCTGGATTACTGCGCGATCGACGAGCGTGTTGTCCATCGTCAGCACGCCAATCGTCGCGGTGTACTTCCGATACGCCTGCCTGGTGCGGATCAGTTCCGGCGAGTAGGTGTGCCGGTTGTGGAGCTCGAAGGAAAGGGTCAGCGGTCCCTTGTGCGGGGGGATGCTGATCAGGATGCCCTCACTGGGTTCGCGCGAGGTGAGCACGTCGCAAAACTTCCGCGTGGTCGCCACGCCCACGCCGAGCTCTGACGGACACTTGAGGTCGGCCTGGATACGGGCGAGCGGCGCGACGGGCGCCGCTTTCCTGGCCGGAGCGGTCTTGGCGGGCGCGGTCTTGGCGGGCGCCTTCTTGGCTGGTGGCTTTCGGGCCTGGGCGTCGAGACCCGCCGTCAACATCAAGCTTGCACAGAGAAACGTCGCCACCAGCCGCATTTGCTCAGTATAACAATCCGGCCAATCGGCCTTGGTCGCTGGAAGCTCGGCAGAGGGCTTGCAGATTCCGTGGTGTTGACCCGTGCGTCCGTCGGGTTTTTGTTCTCTTGGTTACGCCACTGTCCTTCGATGTCGGCGGATGGCCGATCGATCTGGACCCCTGAATATCTGCACTATCCATTTTTTCGTAACGGACGGAACGGATTCCCGGAGGAGTGAAACGATGAGTCGAGTACGTGTAAGGCTTCTTACCCTGATCTTTGCCGTCATGGCGGCTGTGCCGGCGGCGGCGCAGTTTCAAACGGGCTCAATCCTGGTGCGAGTCACCGACGATCAGGGCGCGGCTGTTCCTGGCGTGTCGGTCACGTTGAGCAGCCAGGCGCTCGTCGCGGGCACGATGGGTGGCGTCACCGACAGTGGCGGCGTCAATCGGTTCCCATCCCTCCCTCCGGGCACCTACTCGGTAAAGGTTGACCTGGCCGGTTTCCGCAGCGTCCTCCGCGAAGGTGTCCAGGTGCAGGTTGGCCAGACCGTTCCCCTGGACCTCAAGCTGCAGGTGGCCACGGTCGCCGAATCCGTCACCGTGACGGGCACCTCGCCGGTGGTGGACACGACCACGGCGAACACGAGCGTCAATCTGAGCGAAGAGTTGTTGCAGGCCACCCCGGGCGGGCGCGACATCTGGGCGCTCGTCGAATACAAGGTGCCCAGCCTCCTGATCACGCGCCCCGACGTCGGGGGCACGTCCGGTGGTCTGCAGGGCGTGTTCAACGCCCGCGGCACGACGAGCGCGCAGAACTCGAGCTACCTGAACGGCATCAACGTCGGTGACCCCGCGGCGATCGGCGCCGCCGGCTTCTACTACGACTTTGACGCCTTCGACGACATCCAGGTCTCGACCGGCGCGCACGACATCACGGTGCCGACAAGCGGCGTGTTCTTGAACATGGTGACCAAGAGCGGCGGCGACGCGTGGCACGGCCGCGCGACGGGCACCTGGCTCGGCGACGCCACGCAGACGCAGAACATCGACGACAACCTGCTGAAGTACGGCTTCCGGCCGGAAACCAACTCGGTGGACTACGTCTCCGACTTCAACCTCAGCGGCGGCGGACCGATCATCGCGAGGAAGCTCCGCATGTTCACCTCGTTCCGCGACTGGCGTGTCCACGTCAACGTGCCGGCGGCATTCTCGACCCTGGTGCTCGACCAGACCAACATCACGTCAGGGCTCGTGAACGTGAACTATCAAGTCACCGCCAACAATCGCCTGACCGGCCTCTACTCGCGGCAGTACTACAAGAAGCCCAACCGCTTCCTGGCCACGTCGAACACGCTGGTCAAGGAATCGACCAGCAATGAAGATGACGTGTTCGACCTCTACCAGGTGTTATGGAATTCGGTTCTCACCGACCGCCTGTTCATCGACGCCCGCCTGGGCATGAACCGGATCTTCTTCCCGACGTATCTGAACGGCAACGATCAGACGCTGAACGACACCGCCACCGGCATCCGCACGCGCAACTACATCGCGGGTACCGAGCGCTGGCGCGATCGGGTCCAGGCCAATGCCACCGGTCAGTACTACATCGACCAGGCGCTCGGCGGCCGTCACGAGATCAAGTTTGGGTTCGACCACGCGCACTCACCGGTCGAGAACCGCACCACGCGGTTTGACGACGTCGACCTGAACTACAACAGCACGACCGGCGCGACCTCGACGGTGACCATGTTCGGCACGCCGTTCTACGACAAATCGGCCGTCGACGTGACGGCGATTTATGCGCAGGATGCCTACTCGGTCAAGCGACTGACGATGACCGCCGGCGTCCGGTGGGAACGCCTCGAAGCGTACCTGCCTGAACAGAGCAGCCCGCCGAGCCGCTTCTTCCCGGATATTCCGCGCACTTTCCCGGCCCAGCGCGACATCGTCAACTGGCACACCTTCGGCCCGCGCTTCAATGCGGCGGTGGACGCGAGCGGCGACGGCAAGACGGCGATCAAGGCCGCGGTTGGCCGCTACTACTACGTGATCGCCGCAGGCGGCGGTGTGCTCGGCACGGTGAACCCCAACGCGAACTACTCGCAGCAGTTCACCTGGAACGACGCCAACGGCGACAAGCACTTCCAGCTTGGCGAGCAGACCGGGACCCCCGTGATCTCCCAGGTCAATCTCAGCGTGGTCTCGTGGGACCCGGACTATCTCCGTCCCTACACCGATGAATTCACGGGCGGCGTCGATCACGAAGCGCTGCCCGGCATGCGCGTGAGTGCAATCTACACGTATCGCCGGGAGAAGAACCCGCAGGCGACGTCTAATCCGGCCAATCCGTATGAAGCCACGTTGACCACGCGCGCCGACTCCGGCCCAGACGGAGTGGCGGGAACGTCGGACGATTCGACGTTCCAGTTCTACAACCGCACGTCGGCCACCAACCTGACGTACCTGACCAACGACCGGACCTTGCTGCAGACCTATAACGGCATCGAGATCACCGCGACGCGCCGGATGGCCAATCGCTGGCAGATGGTTGCGGGGTACACGTTCTCCAAGACCCGCATCAGCGGCACCAGCGTGACGGCCAACCCGAATACCCTGATCAACGCGGAAGGGCCGCTGGCCGGTCAGATCGGCGACCGGCCGCACCAGTTCAAGCTCACCGGCACCTACATCACGAAGTTCTACGACATCGGCGTCGCCGGCAACCTGAACATGCAAAGCGGCATCGCCATCACGCGGCAGGTGAGCACCGCGCTCACGGTAGGCGGCACGACCACGGTGAACGTGGAGCCGCTCGGCTCGCACCGCCTCGACCCGCGCACGGCGATGGACCTGCGCGTGTTCAAGACCGCCCGTTTCGGCGCCAGGAGCCTCGAAGCCTCGGTGGACTTCAACAACCTGACCAACTCAAACACCGTGTGGGACGCGCGAACGCTGAGCGGCACGCTCGGCTTCCGCCAGAACGGCGACCCGGCCGGCACGCTGAACACGCTGCCGCAATTCGGCTCGCCCTCGCAGGTGTACCCGCCGCGCAACATCCGCTTCAACGTGGCCTTCAGGTTCTAGGGTCCCGGGGATCGGGGA